>JAGWBW010000049.1:15359-15795 GCA_021295695.1 Candidatus Latescibacterota bacterium | reverse complement strand
GATGTGGTGGTGGTGTGTGTGCCCACACCTCTAAATAAAAAACGCGCCCCGGATGTCTCGTTTATTTTGCAAGCATGCAGTGCAATCAAAGACCGACTGCGCTGTGGACAACTGGTAATTCTGGAAAGCACCACGTATCCAGGTACGACACATGAACTGGTATTGCCCTTGCTCGAAAAAAGTGGCTTGAGGGCAGGCGAAGACTTTTTTTTGGTGTTTTCCCCAGAGCGCATTGATCCGGGCAACAGGGTTTATACCATCACCAACACGCCCAAAGTCGTGGGTGGTATTACCCCTACTTGCACTGAAATAGGTACACATTTTTACCGACAATCGATCGGCGAAGTCGTGCCGGTTTCATCGACCCAGGCTGCTGAAATGACCAAGTTGCTGGAAAATACATTTCGCAGTGTGAATATCGGCCTTGTCAATGAAG
>JAGWBW010000049.1:0-15293 GCA_021295695.1 Candidatus Latescibacterota bacterium | reverse complement strand
TGGGTGGGCATTGTATCCCGGTTGATCCACACTTTCTGGCCTGGAAGCTGAAGACCTTGAATTACAATGCGCGCTTTATCGAATTGGCCAGCGAAGTGACGCGCAGCATGCCTAATTATGTGGTCGATAAAATCACCGATGCCCTCAACGAATACGAACGGTGTTTGAAAGGCTCAAACATTTTGATATTGGGCGTGACATACAAGCCCGATGTGAGCGATATTCGCGAGTCGCCGGCATTGGATATTATAGAAATGCTTGTAGAGAAAGGCGCTAAGGTCTCGTATTCTGATCCGTTTGTAGATCACTTGCAGACAGACAGTTTGGATTTGAAAAGCACCTCTTTGAGAAAAATAAATATAACTGATGCCGATTGTGTGGTGATTGTGACACATCACAGCGATTGGGATTATGAATGGATTGTAAAGCACGCGTGCTGTATTGTCGATACGCGCAATGCCACACAGGCCGTATCTGGAAAGAAAGATCACGTTTTTAAATTATAGTACGGGAGTCCTTATGGTCTTTTCCTGTTAGGGTCTCGCTGGTGGTCTCTCAAGTGCCTTTAGTTCTGCATTGGGCGTTGTATAGGTACTTGCTCTTCTTCAGTTAAGGAGAAAATTTGGAACATGACTGATGTTGCGCGACGCGTACTCGTAACAGGTGCTGCGGGATTTATTGGCTTTCATCTCTCCAGACGACTGCTCGAAATGGGTCATTTCGTAGTCGGATTGGACAATGTAAACGACTATTACAATACCCAGCTCAAAGAAGACCGCCTATCTATCCTGAAGCGGGAAAGCGGATTCAAATTTGTTCGCATGCACCTCGAGGACGAAGAGAGAATCGCAAACCTCTTCCGCGCAGAGAACTTTTCTCATGTTATCAACCTGGCGGGACAGGCGGGTATGCCTTACAGCCTCAAAAATCCCCAGGCATTTGTCAAAAGCAATGTCTTGGGCTTCCTCAACATCCTGGAAGGATGTCGCCATTGCAGCATCGAACACCTTGTCTATGCATCCTCCAGTTCTGTTTATGGCTTGAACACCGCCACACCCGCTAACATCCACCAAAATGTCGATCATCCCCTCAACCTGTACGCCGCGACCAAAAAAGCAGATGAACTGATGGCGCATTCGTATAGCCATCTATACGATATTCCCACGACGGGATTGCGCTTCTTCTCCGTCTATGGACCCTGGGGACGTCCGGATGGCGTCGCCTATCTGTGGACCAGAGCCATCCTGAAAAATCGACCAGTCAAAGTCTATAATCACGGCAAGATGCGCCGCAGTTTTACGCACGTCAGCGACATTGTCGAAGGGGTAGCTCGCGTTTTGTCAAATCCCGCAAAGCCAGACCCTGAATGGACGGGACAATGTCCCGATCCGGGATCGAGTTCAAGTCCGTATCGGATTTACAATATCGGCAATCCCAATGTCATAGAACTGGAGTATTTCCTCTCGCTATTAGAGGATTTACTGGACAAAAAAGCTATCCGAAAAGATATGCCCATACGACCTGGGGACTTCCCGGATAATGCAGCAGATGTTTCGGATCTAATGCGAGATGTCGGCTACAATCCCACAACGCCCATAGAAACAGGACTTGCAAATTTTGTCGCGTGGTACAGAGACTATCACAATGTAAAGTAGCTGCGTAACATTGATGACTGCAATGAACGGGGCTGGCAAAGCAACTCGTGTCTTTTCATTTTACCCCTTAACTCCACCTTGTACAACTGCACACGCGCAGTACAACATCAGTATAGCAACTCATCTGAAAATTTGGGGGTATCGCATCGATATCCCTTAAACGAGTCAAGTCCAATGGAAATTTTCAAAAACATCATGAATTTTTTTAGGACAAGAAAAACTGAGTATTTATCTGATATAGCTATAAACATAGCCCAACAGGATCAAAAAGGACTTTCTGATAATGATCCAGGAGTTGAAAAGGTGATTGAACTTGGAATGAAATGGCTTTGTCTTGCCCAAGATTGTTCAGCTTCACAAGATGGTGGTGTGGCCAGACATTATAGCCTTATCAATGGCTGGGCAACTTCCTACCCAGAAACTACGGGTTATATTGTGCCAACACTTTTGGAATTTGTCCAACAAAGGGGTAACTCAGAGATTCGTCATAGAGCAAAGCGTATGCTTGATTGGCTAATCTCTATTCAATTCGCTGAAGGAGGATTTCAAGGTGGGAGAATTGATGCAAAACCCCGTTTGCCTGTAACTTTCAATACTGGACAAATTTTGCTTGGGTTAGCAATAGGTGTTAGGGAGTTTGGAAATACATATCTCGGTCCGATGCAACGTGCTGCGGATTGGTTAGTGGATACAATGGATGTGGATGGATGCTGGCGAAATTATCCTTCGCCATTTACAATTACCGGAGAAAAGGCCTATGATACGCATGTTGCCTGGGGATTATTAGAAGCAGCACGTATTTTGCCGGACAAGCCTTATAGTGAGACAGCACTAAGAAATGTAGATTGGGCATTAACACAGCAGAAAAAGAATGGTTGGTTTGAAAATTGTTGCCTCAATGATCCATCCAAACCATTAACCCATACATTAGGTTATGTACTTCGAGGAATATTGGAAGCATTCAGGTTCACCAAAAAAGAAATTTATTTATCAGCAGCTTGCAAAACAGCCCATGGAATATTAGAGTCTATGAGATCAGATGGTTTTATCCCTGGGCGACTTTCCGAAAATTGGCAAGGAGCAGTAAATTGGGCCTGTTTAACTGGAACAGCTCAAATTGCCTGCTGTTGGCTGATCCTTTATCAGTTTACGGGCAACCGACACTATAGAGATGCCGCATATATAGCTAATCATTTTGTAAGACGCACTCTAAATAGTGATGGCCCCCGTGAAATTCAAGGTGCTATAAAAGGCTCTTTTCCTATTGAAGGTGACTATGGCAAATTTCAGTATCTCAACTGGGCTTGCAAATTTACCATTGATGCAAATATGCTAGAAAAAAAAATAAGAATTCAAAAATAAATTTCTGATTTTGTGAGAAGATTGTGAAAATTATCCTTGTTGCGGGTGCGCGGCCCAATTTTATGAAAGTTGCCCCGCTGTGGAATCAACTAATTGAGACACCCGATTTATTTGAGCCGATTTTGGTGCATACGGGACAACACTACGACGATCTTATGTCCGAGATTTTCTTTCGAGACTTAAATCTTCCCAAGCCACATTATGAATTGAATGTGGGGTCGGGCAGTCATGCTCACCAGACGGCGCAGATCATGATAAGTTTTGAGAAGGTTTTATTTTTGGAGAGGCCGGATTGGGTTCTTGTCGTTGGGGATGTAAATTCCACTTTAGCCTGTGCGATGGATGCAGCAAAATTGCAAATCCCCGTTGGGCACATAGAGGCGGGGTTGCGAAGTTGGGACCGTTCAATGTCCGAAGAGATTAATCGAATTGTAGTGGATGCTATATCTGATCTTTTGTTTGCCCCCTCGAAGCAGGCGTGTGAAAATCTAAGACGAGAAGGCATAGAAGATCACCGCATTCATTTTGTGGGCAATGTAATGATCGATTCTCTGATGTTGCTATCCCCTAAAGCCGATGAATCCCGTATCTTGGACATACACGGTTTATCGGTTCGGGAATACGTTTTTCTGACTCTCCATCGCGCCTCAAATGTCGATTGTCCAGATACGTTGGCTGGCATTTTATCCGCGTTGCAAGTTCTCAAATGTCCAATCGCGTGGCCTTTGCATCCGAGAACCCGCAATCGCCTGTCCCAATTTGGTTTTTTGCAAGGGCTTGAGATGATGGACAATATGAAACTTATGGATCCCGTTGGCTATCTCGATTCTTTGAAACTTCAGAAAAATGCAAAATTTGTGATGACAGATTCGGGAGGATTGCAAGAAGAGACGACTGCTTTGGGTGTGCCGTGTTTGACGCTTAGAGAGAATACAGAACGACCGGAAACCATAAATATCGGAACGAACACACTTGTAGGTGTTCGTTCTGAAAGTATTGTTGCAGAGGCTGAATCTGTTTTGAATGGGCGTTATAAATCCGGCCGCTTGCCCGAGTTGTGGGACGGCAATGCAGCAGAACGAATTGTTGATTTATTGAAAAGTTAATCCTAAATGACAAGAAACAGTTACTCTTGGCTCCTTCGCAGTTTGGGAATGTACTTAGTTTCAGTTTACATCATTTGACGATATCTCGGTGATATGGTCGAAGGCATACTTTGCTTTGGGCGATGGATGAAGTATGCCTTCTATTTTTATTTTGCAAAATAAGCATATATGAATGTAAGCGTAATGTCCCTCATTTTAAGACAAAATGTAGCTGTCCTGATGAGACCAGAATCTCGAGGTGGTATGATGAACGTTCAAGACGAGTACAGAGACCAAATCCTCACAGCACTTGAAGAGGCGGCAAGCCATTACAAGGCGATCTTGGAAACCACCGTTGACGCGATTATTACGATTGACAATCAGGGGATTGTACAAACATTCAATTCTGCTGCAGAGAAGATATTCAGCTACCGCGCGGAGGAAGTGATTGGAAACAATATCAAGATGCTGATGCCTGCGCCCTATCGCAGTGAACACGATGGCTATATTAGTAGATATCTCAAAACCGGCGTTCCCAAAATTATCGGAATAGGGCGTCAAGTGACCGGGCGGCGTAAAGATGGAACTGAATTTCCAATGGATTTGGCTGTCAGTGAGGTACCCTTAAAAGACAAGCAGGTGTTTACAGGCATTGTCCGAGACATTACAGAGCATAAACGATTAGAGGAGCAATTGGTGCAGTCAGCCAAGCTGGCAGCCGTGGGTAAATTGGTCAGTGGGATTGCACATGAGGTGAACAATCCTGTGAGCATTATCAAAATGCATATTGCCGGTTTGATGCAAGATGCCGAAAGTCAGAAATTGCCAAAGGACCTGATGGAGGTTCTGAGGGTCATTCAACGGCAAAACAATAAGGTCTCGCAGATCATGGCAGGACTACTGGCTTTTTCCAGGCAGGGATCTTTCAGCCCTGAATGGACCGATGTCAACCAGCCCATGCATGCAGCCGCGAGACTGGTTGAAAATACGCTGCAAAATCAGGGCATAGTGTATCAGGCCGAATTGGCAGACAGTTTGCCCAAAGTGTTTTTGGATCCCGTACGCATTGAGCAGGTATTGGTGAACCTGTTTAACAATGCGATTGATACAATGTCCGGAGGCGGCGTTTTGACAGTTTCAACAGCACTGGAAACAGACGAAACACATCGTGACTGGGTGATAATCCGGGTAGGGGATACAGGAGAAGGCATTGATGAGGAACACATAGATCAGCTATTTGATCCTTTTTTTACAACCAAAGAAGTGGGGGAAGGAACGGGACTGGGACTTTCGGTCAGTTATGGTTTGATCCAAGAGCACGGAGGCCGAATTGAGGTGAGCAGTCAACGGGACAAAGGTTCCGAGTTCCAAATTTATCTTCCCGTAACGGAGTAAGAGAAATGCAAAAAGAGAAAATTCTTGTAATTGATGACGAACTGGATATGCTGAGCGGTTGCCAGAAGTTTCTGGAGACAGTGGGGTACGCTGTTGTCGTGGCAGAGTCGGGTGAGGCTGGAATCGCGTTGTTCGAGACAGAAAATCCCGATCTGGTCATTGTGGATTTGAAGATGCCCAGGATAGATGGTATGGCTGTGCTTCAAAGCATTATAGCACGCGATCAAGAGGCTGTTGTGATCATCTTTACGGGCTACGGAACCATTGAGGGTGCTGTGGAAGCAATAAAGGCAGGTGCATTCGACTTTATTCAGAAGCTATTTGATCCAGAGGAATTTTTAATTGTAATAGAACGGGCACTGAAACTGCGGCGTGCAAGGGTGGAGAACATAGCTCTCAAGCAAATGCTGGATACGCGATTTCGTTTCGAAAACATCATCGGGAATAGTGAAGCGATCACTCAGGTCTTTGGTTTGATGCAAAAAATCAGCGATATAGATGCCAATGTCCTGATCACGGGGGAGAGTGGAACGGGCAAAGAACTGGTAGCCCAGTGTATCCATACAAATAGCAAGCGGAGCCATAAGAGGTTTGTGCCGCTCAACTGCGGGGGCCTACCAGAGAATCTGGTTGAAAGTGAGATATTTGGTCATACAAAGGGAGCATTCACAGATGCGAAACAGAACCGCGCCGGGTTAATGGAACATGCCAGAGGCGGGACATTTTTTCTCGATGAAATTGGGGAATTGCCCATGCACCTTCAGGTGAAGTTCTTGCGCGTTCTGGAAGATCACAAAATTCGCAGGCTGGGAAGTAATCAGGAGATAGAAATCGACATCCGTCTCATCTCCGCGACCAATCGGAATATCAAAGAGTTGATTAGAGAAGGCAGGTTTCGAGAAGATTTATTTTATCGACTTAACACCTTTGAACTTCACTTACCGCCTCTCAGGGAACGGCAGGGAGATATTCATCTTCTTGCCCATCACTTTTTGAACTATTTTGCCGAGACTTCTGAAAAAGCGGTTCAAGGGATTTCCACCGAGGCAATGGATATGTTGTGCGGATATACCTGGCCGGGCAATGTGCGGGAATTGATGCATGTGATGGAGCGGGCGGTTGCCCTGTCAGATGGGGATGCGATCCAGCTCGATGATTTACCTGAAAATTTGGTTGGACAAACCGCAGATACCATTGGTTCCGCGCAGACCGATTTGCCTTTCCTGGAAGCCAAGGACGCCGTGATTGAGAAATTTGAGCGGACCTTTATTGATCGCCTCCTCAAAGCGCACAACGGCAATGTGTCCCGCGCAGCCAGACAGAATGGAACGGATCGACGCACGTTACAACGGTTAATCTCAAAATATGCCATAGATGTATCTACTTACAGATAGTGGTCACCCCCGCCATCCACTCTTAAAAAGACGAGATTTAAGAAGACCACCCGCCCGTCTTGTCCAAGCGATCAGCTTTCAAGGATCAGCCCCTCCCCCCGGCCTACAACCTCCAGTAGTCATTCTCTAATCTTACATATCCATTCTCCAATCTTCAGTATCCATCCTATTGCTTCTTAGCAGTAGGTGCGACATGGGTGTCTCAAAAGTGCGACGAAAATGTCGCACCTGATCTTTTTTATGGCAGATCGTATTTTTTAAATTGAAAAAAATTTTAGAAATAAATTATTGTAATAAAACAATATATTTAGAAAAATAAAAAATATATCGCTAATTTAACTTAAAGTGGCACATATTTCGCTTTTACGTTTTGCAGCAAGACAGCAGTGACAAACAAGAAAGAGAATAAATGCGGGGGGGTGAGTCCTTGACACATTTTTCTATAACAGACGAATTTTTGACCAATACTCAAGCGGTCAGCAATGGCTGTGACCATAGTCGGTGGCCGGAATGTATAAAAAAAATTCTTGCGATTTCTTTTCGCATGCCTCCCTTGCTCTCACCACGGTCTATTCAGATCCATCGGCTTTTGACCCATTGGGTGAGGCGAGGTTGTGAGGTTCATGTTGTGTGTGTTAATCCCTCAACTGTGCCTCGTCTACACTGGGATCAAGAGCTCGCAAATTTGTATCCGAACCTCATTCACTATCATTTTGTGTCTTTTCCCAATTCACCCACCAATATTTGGCAGAAGTTGCGAAATATCGGCAGTCAAATTCCCGATCCTTATCGGAGGTGGGCACATCAAGCTGAGAGTGTTGCATTGGATTTGGCCAAGCAGATACAATTTGATCTGTTACTCACTTTTGCAAGTCCCATGTCGGACCATCTGACAGGTTTGGGATTAAAAAAACACCTGCGGTGTCCCTGGGTTGCACATTTTAGCGATCCCTGGGTCGATAATCCATACAATGCCTATATGAATACTATTTTGTCTCGGTATGTGAGTGCCAGACAAGAGCGAAGCGTCATCGCACAAGCAGATTCGGCGGTTTTTGTTTCTTCGGAAACTCAGGATCTGGTGATGAGAAAGTATCCCAATACTTGGCGTACCAAAACTTGGGTTATCCCTCACTATTTTGACCCAGATATTTATCCCAAGGTTAATCCTTTAGATGTTCATTCTAAAATGATTTTTCGCCATATTGGTCGGTTTTATCAACATCGCACACCAGAACCACTTTTTCAGGCTTTGTATCAGCTCAAATCGGAAAAACCAGTTGTTTTGGAAGGCGTGGTTTTTGAAATGATTGGCCCATCGCCACCTTATTTGTTGCATCGGCTACGTGCCAAATACGATTTGCAAGATTGTGTCACCATCCGCTCTTCTGTGCCTTATCTGGAAAGTCTAAAATTGATGGCTGAATCTGATGTGCTTATGGTTATGGATGCGCCTGTGACAGACCCAAACGTCTTCTTGCCTTCCAAGTTAGTTGATTATTTAGGCACTGGTCGTCCATTGATGGGGATAACACCTCTACGCGGGCCTTCAGCAGACCTGATTCGGAAATCTAAGGGTTTGGTTGCTGACCCAAGAAATTTGAGCGGCATTGTGGATGTCATTGCGGCTTACATCGGTGAATACCGAATGGATGGGCTGGTACGGCGCAAGCCAGGTAAAGCCATCATGCAAGCATATAAGGTGGACACAGTTTCCGAGCATTTTCAGGAACTGTTCCTACAGTTGGTTGAGGAAGATGATCGTAATTAGAGATCGGAATGCCCTGAGTTTTGCATAAAAATCTGGGAGGACAACATGAAGGTCTGCATCATTACAGAACAGTATCCCCCAAGTATCGGAGGACTTGGTAGCGCGACTCATCGGATTGCTAAGAATCTTGCGAACTGCGGTCTTAATATCCATGTGATAGCACCTGGGTATCAATCCATTGACGTGCCCATCACATCTGTATGGGAAGATGGTGTGGTCGTTCATCGGACATTTCCCGCATTATTCAGTTTCTACGGTGATCCTGTAGAACTCAGAGATATCGGTGCTTATGCTGTTCAATTGCACAAAGAGGTCGATTTCGACCTCTTTCATGGAATGTTTCTTATACCGTCTGGTCTGGTTGCCGCCACTACAGCTAAAGAGGTGGAGCGGCCTTTTATTGCGAGCATTCGCGGAAGTGATTTGGAGCGAATGTGTTACAGTCCGATGGTGTCGAGCAGTATGAGATGGGTGCTAGAGCAGGCAAATTTTGTAACTTCCGTGAACCACAATCTCTTGGAAAAAGCGCAAAAACTAACAGCTATTCAAAACGGTTGTGCAATTCACAACGCATTTGATCCATCCGTCTTTAATCACTCCGATATCTTGACTATTGCAAAAGAAATGGGATGGCGGTCTCGGATGTTAGTTAAAAATTTTTTAACCGCAAAATCAAAGGGCGGGCCTGTTATAGGTACTGTCGGAAATATCAGACATGTTAAGGGTTTTTCATTCCTGCTTGAAGCATTTAAAAATATCGAGAGTATATATCCAGATGCCTATTTGATTTTGGTAGGAGATTTTTCCGACCCAGAAACAGGAAAGAAATATTTAAAGCAAATCAAAAAATTGGGTTTGAAGCGGCGAGTATTCATTACAGGACAAGTTCCTCATAGCCATATTTTAGCGTGGTTGAAAGAGATGGATGTCTTTGTCTTACCCTCTTTATATGAAGGGTCGCCGAATGCTCTGTTAGAAGCTATGGGGTGTGGGCGTGCAATTGTTGCGTCAGATATTGGTGGAGTCTCGGATGTTTTAGAAGATCACAAAGAGGGCTTACTCGTTCCGCCAGGACAAGCCGAAGCATTGACCTATGCCTTAGAGGAAGTTATCCAAAATGAAGACCTTCAAAGACAATTATGTGAAGCAGCAAAAAATAAGGCGGAGACAGTGCTGTCGCCACAACAGGAAGTTGAAACCTGGCTGGAAATTTATCGAAGATTTATCGATGGAGATAGGGAGCAAAGTGTTGAAACCAATATGGATTTGATAGCGTACTCATGAAATGTGTCATAAAGCGTCTATTTCTAAAAGGATGTTATATGTCTGACAAGTTCAAAGTCTTTTTGTCGAGAGCTATGCTGATTTTTCTGGTCTTTTCGTCTTTTGGATGCAAAAAAAAGGATACTTTTCCAGTAGAACAAGCAAATGTTAAGGACATTTTGGTTGGGGAATCGGCTCCTGATTTTAGATTAGAAAGCTTGAACGGCGATTATGTGCACCTGGCAAATCAGCAGGGCAAGGTTGTTTTGATCAGTTTCTGGGCAACCTGGTGTTCTCCCTGTCAGAAGGAGCTTCCACACCTTCAGAATATCTACAATCAATACCGGGATAAAGGGGTAATTGTTTTGGCTATCAGTATAGAAAGAAAAGATACAGTGCAATATTTGGTAGAAAGCTCAGGTTATACATTTCCGGTATTATTTGCCGATAAGAACACCCAATTGGCATACAAGGTTCAAGGGATTCCAGCTATATATCTCATCGATAGAAATGGTGTCATACAATTTCATCAAACTGGTTATACCAAAGGCGGCGAATCAAAAATTGAAGAAGAAGTTAATAAACAGATTTAGAACAGCGATTTTAAAACATAATTTGTAAACAATTTGTCCGCGCAGGTTTTGATATAGTGAATTGTAGAGGATATTCCAAAGCGACTTGGGCATATCAGTCAAAATAGGTTCAAACATGAAATTTGTTCAATCACATTTTAGATCCCTGTTTAATTTTTTATTTATTTGCTTTTACTGTGGCTGTTCAAGGGAATATGCTCCCAATTTTTTCTTTGATGTATCAGAGATCTCTTTTGAAGGGATTTCCAGAGGAGAAGACCTGGAGGTAAATGATTTGGCTGTCAACTCACGCGGACAAATTTTTCTATGCGATAAAAAAAATAGCCTTGTCATCTGTTTTGCGTCCGATGGTTCGTATTTGAGACAGATTGGAAGGCGGGATAAATACTCTGGTGACATTTCTCATCCTGTGGCACTGGCAATGGATGAAAAAGACAAACTATACATCGCCTGTTCAAAGGAAATTCTCATCTATAACTCAGAAGGAAAAAAAATCAGGCAATTTGATCTTGATATCCGTGGTTCGAAGTCTATTGATGTTGATAAGTGGGGCAATATATATGTCACCGGATACCACAAAAATGGCTCGATTCATAAATATGACCCTGAGGGGCGCAAGCTAAAAACATTTGGAAATTTGTTTGAGCATGATAATCAAATTGTTAAACGGAATTATTCGGGGGGTAAGTTAAATATCATAAAAGATAGAATATATATGACGTCTTACACACCCTATAACGTGAATATATACGAATTGAATGGGCAATTGGTTACTCAGTATCAGAGACCTGAATTGGATTTTCAGCCTTCATTTGAAGTGGTTGGAGACAACTATATTTTTCGTAGAAGCTCCCAGGGGTTGAACATATGCTCTGTGGATGGTCTGGTCTTTCATACGTTTTATTTAAATGGAAAAGGTATATATCTGGACATTTACGGTGGTGACAACGCTCTGATTCGTCGGGATATTCTTTTGAATGTCCATATTTTGACATCCGATCAGATGGGATATGTCTATTATATGACCAGACGAGGCCCGGGTGCATCGGTTTTTAGAGGACGTCCCAAAGGAGATTTTTAATGGTATATCGATACTTCGGAATTGGGCTTTGTATTCTTCTTGTCGGATGCGGTACACTTGATCCGCCCTCTGCTTCGCTTTTTTATACTATACGCGTGGAAGATGCAGCAAATCAGACTTTTGCAGTGGAATTGATTATTCGAGAGGCGCGTCAGAGAGAAATCTCTATACGTTTGCATACATTCGATGAATTCACTGAAGTGGAAGCATTTCAGGCATCCCATTCGACTGGACAAACTCTCAATATCGATTTAGAAGAAGAAAAAAGAAGAGTGGTTTCACATAAAATGACAACAACAATAAGAACGATATATGCTTTGGAAAAGGAAGACATCAAAATTCTTTACCGGGTTCGCGTAGGAAAAGAGATTCACGCAAACCACGGTGTGCAGTCTTTTCAGACCTATGGATATATGAATGACCGCTTTGGATTGGTTTCTGGCCGAAGTTTATTCATGTTGCCCGATATGCCTATTGTATCTGCCCATATACGCTTCAAATTACCAGACTCATGGCAGGTTGCCGTACCTTGGGAGAATCATCAGGGCTGGTTCAAGCCAGAGATCGGGGTATCTGCCTTAAAAGAGGAACTGGTCAATACCAATATTGCACTTGGTTTACTGGAACATGAAACAAAAAAGGTATCTGACACAGAAGTTTCAGTCTATGTGTTTCGCCCATGGGAGCGGGCTGCTAAAGACAGTCTGTATCAGAGAGCTTTTGCAACCTATGAATCTGTTACAAATTTGTTTGGCGGTGATGGCGGTGGAAAATATGTCTTTAGCTTCGTACCCAAAACAAATGACGATTTATTTATTGCAAATAGCCATTGGTCGTCTTCTCAGGGTTTTGTATTGAGGCATCCCAACTTTGTCAATGAAGGCATCCCTCCTCCAGGTGCTCAACGCTGGTTGACATGTATTGAAAAATTAATGGATCGCTGGATAAA
Organism: Candidatus Latescibacterota bacterium; assembly: GCA_021295695.1. Classification (GTDB taxonomy): domain Bacteria; phylum Latescibacterota; class UBA2968; order UBA2968; family UBA2968; genus VXRD01. Next base: position 2,745 of record JAGWBW010000049.1, on the reverse strand, counting down.
ATATCCACCTTATCGCATGACATTCCGATCCCAAGATGATTACTGGGTAACAACAGGCATTCAAAAATATTTCGCGATTAAAATTGGTGGTCAATTGGGGTTTTTAAATGAGCAGAATTATTTGGCACACATTAAAAAAAGATTTCCCGGTGTCATTGGAGAAGTGACGGTACATAGCCAGATCAGTAAACCACTCCCCCTATCTCCACCCCTCCTGGATGTGCGTCAGCTTTATACAAGCCATTCTAATGTTCGGAGAGGAAAACGAGAAGCGATTGCTCCATTTGTACTGAATTTTTTAGATGATAAGATTCAGAATCACACGTTTGGCAAAAAGACATTTATTGACGTGCTGAGATATCAGTATCAAAAAAGAGAAAATCTGGATCTATTTGCGGATATCGGACAGGTGGTTAATGATCAATTTGCTCAAAGTCTAAAGCCAATGCTTCAAGACCTCGGCAAGCTCGCTCGAGAGGCCAATGTCATTACAGAGGAGTCGAAACTACCTTCGTTTTATGTTCGACAAACCGATGTTACACAATTAGATACATTGCGGTTCTTGTTTACAGGTAATACCAAAGGTTTTTTAGAGCATTGTGGGTGTAAAGTAAATCAAAATGGCGGCGTTGCTCGACGCGCAACAGTTATAGAAAGAGTTCGTAGTCAATTCCATGATGTTTTGTTATTGGATACGGGCAATTTTACTGCTTATACAAAAAGTCATTATCGCCTGACGCCACTGATGAAGGGGGAATTTAAGCTCTACTTGGATGCGATGGAAGCAATGGACTACGATCTGGCGGCAGTATCATTCTACGAATTGTTCTATGGAGAGGATTTGTTTTTGGAACAAATAGCATCTCGGAAATTTCCCGTTGTCTGTGCAAATGTACTTAAAGATGGTAAACCTATTTCCCGCCCACATGTTTCGATTAAGGCAGGGAAATATCGAATTGGTTTTCTGGGAATTTTTGAATTTCCGCTCAGTCAAGGTGACAGGAGAGAACTCACATTTGAGGAGCGTACATCCGGCCTGGTATTCTTAGACCCGGTGGCGACCATTCGCAAATACCTGCCGGAACTCAGTCAAGATAATGATTTGATCGTCATAATTGGTGCCATAAGCCCACAATTGATTCAGGAAGAGATTGTTAAATTCGAAAGTGTAGATATGATTATATCTACCGAAAAACACTTGAACAATTTGGTGGAATCGTCGGATGGCATGAAATTGATCTTGAATGATCTTTCGGGCACCAAAGACGAAACATTGGTCGTTTATGACATTAACTCTCTATATGCAATTGATTTGGTTGAGATAACGGTAGATCAAGATGGTATTGTACAGGGATGGGTTACCAAAAAGACGCTAGGTGAAGATGTAGAAGATCATGAAATGGTGCGTTCGTTGATCGATAATTTCTATACAGAAACAGTGGCTATGACCGCAGATGTCAAGCCATTGATGCAATGGCATAAATATTTTCAAGAGTCGGGTTTTGTAGGTGCCGATGCGTGTAAAACATGTCATCCGAGTCAGCATGAACAGTGGAAGACGACAGAACACGCGACAGCTTTTAATACACTTTTAGATGCAAAACGGCAATACCAGCCCGACTGTGTGAAATGCCATGTCACTGGTGCTGGTCATCAAAGCGGATATCAGTTTGGAAATGTCAGGCATCCTTTAATCAATGTGCAATGTGAAATGTGTCACGGTCCAGGCAGTCAGCATGTCACAAATCCCATTGCGGGTAAAATGATTCGCACGCCATCAAGACAGCTTTGCACAACCTGCCACGATCAGGAACATTCCGATTTTGTCATGGAAGAATATTACCCCAAAGTCCAACACAGTATTGATCTTACCGAAAAGGCGATGCGTTGAAATGGTTTGGCATAAGCAAAATTAAGAACAAACTCGGCGAATGTAGAACAAGCAGGCATTACGGCATAGTTCATTCAAGACATTCCGCTGAGTTTTGTAGAAGTCAAATCCAAAATGAGGGGGGGTGAAAAACATGTTGAATCTAAAAAAAGTAAGTGCTTTTTTGGGAGCAACTCTGTTTATTGTGGCAGGTTCTTTCTTCTCCCAAAATACAGCGATGAAGTCGGCAAGCCCTTATGGTAATTTGCTCGCTTCCTCACTGTTTGTCAAAGATGCACAAGCTGCAGGCAGTTGGAAGTGTGGCTATTGTAGCGGGGCTAAATGCGTAGGAGATGTGCATACCTTGGGACTTCAGTGCAGACAGTATAGCACGGATCCCGACGAGTGCCATGTACGAGAGGTTTCAGACGATATTTGTAGCGGTGGTTGAGCAGTAGTACTCTGTAAGGCACTATGCCGTATCTGGGTGCAGGAGCATTTAATTTTTTGTTCCTGTACCCAAATAATAAGGAAGAATCGTTCGAGAACTTCAGGTCATAGGAGGCATGCACATGAAATCACTCAAGATATGGCTCGTATTGCTTTCGATTGGATTCTTGCAGTGTGGCAAGTCTTCGGATTATTCTCAGGGACCGACAGGTTCCGGCGGTGAGATCAGTGTTCGTCTGCTGAGTGTTGTATATCAACTAAAAAAAGGTACAGTTCTGATTCAATGGAACCAGACGGGTAACGCTGGTAAGGGGAATTTTCACATTCAACGCAGAGAAGGCGGTGGAGACTTTGCAGAAATCGGTCAAAAAGTCGCTGATAGTTCGGGTTCAGAAGCTGGTGTTTTCTCTTTTTTAGACAAAGAA
>JAGWBW010000275.1:3090-5207 GCA_021295695.1 Candidatus Latescibacterota bacterium | reverse complement strand
GTCCTGTAGCGATCATGGTGGGCTATGCAATGCGGCACTGGAAACTGCGTGCTTATCTCAATTTGGTCGGCGATAACCTGTACTATCTGGGGCTTTTATATACGCTTGTAAGCCTGGCTGCTTCACTTTATGAGTTTAGCCCAAAGGAAGAAGATATCGAATCCATCACCCCGATTATCACAAACTTCGGGGTTGCTATTTTTTCGACCATATTGAGATAAGCACGCAGTTTCCAGTGCCGCATTGCATAGCCCACCATGATCGCTACAGGACAAGCGGTCACGACAAACTGGTTCATATTCAGCAACTTGAGAATGACGATTCCGGCCAATCCAACTACAAAACAGGCCAAAAAAGTCTTTGGATTCAAAGGATCAGGATGTTCAGCCATCAGTCGTTTATCCCCGAAGTTCTAAGCACACGCACGACTCGTCCCCCATGTTCTTCGAGCCAGGATTTGAAGAATTTCAAGAGTGATCCACCATCTCCCTGCTTCGGTTGTCTCCTTTGAATAAGCCATATCTCGATATCGACATTCCGCAGATCGGGATTCAGCCATCTCGATGTAGGCGTCCGCTGAAAACGGTTGAAATCTGGTGTTTCCGTGTAAAATGAAATCTCGTCGCTGTTTTGCAGAAGATCCGAAATAATGATAAGACGCCGGGGAATCGTATCGCGACTGGCCGACTGGAAGTGCGTTATAGAAACCGACTGTATGGACTCCATGATCGGTGAAGAGGGTGCTTCTTCTGCGGTGAGCAGGCTATCGAGTTTTTCTTCCAATGGTTGCCTGAACTTCTGATTCCATTTGCGGCGAATGATGGCTTCGGATTGAATTAAAGGGTCGGCCTCGTCCGGGTCGCCGGGATTGCAAACCCGGATAATTGGTTCAAGGGTTTTTTCTCGTATGGCATCCACCGCAAAAATACTGATCTCGTGATTTTCCTCGCTCTCGTTAAGACAGTCCCACATTTGATTGCTCAAATCCTGCTTAGTCGTAGCCCCAAATGAATCGGTGCTATCGAGTAGAATCGCCGTAATTAAAGATGGCCCGTCTGATCTACAAAGCGTATCCGGATCGCGTACAATCGGGTCTGGTCTTAACCATAAAAGAGCACCCATAATTATAAAAACTACCACAATCATCCCAATGCCTGCTAATTGGGGTATTTTATCTTCTCTCTTCCTATTCCGTCGTCTCGCCATAACTGGTCTCTCGGCTATAAAAGAAAATCAATCACTGAAATTCGTTATAATCGGCGTTCTGATTATGTTGGAAAAAAATCTCTTTTGATATCCCCACTGGAAGCATCGTAATATTGTCTCAGAGATTCCAACCCTCTCTGATAGTTTTCTTCCGTCTCTTCCATGTAATTCTCAACGGTCACCGCTGGCAGGGTCGGCAAATCTTCTGTTATTTTCGACTTTTTCATCTTCCATTGCTCTCCAAATCGCGCTGGTTCCTGTTGTCCTTCTCGCCACCTAATATTCGTGGCCTGGTAGCGTCCGAGCAAACCGTTTCCCATGCTTTGTATATGGTCAATATGTCGCCGGTAAGATTCGATAAAATTCGCATAATCGTTCTCAATTTCTTTGAACCGCTTTTCATTTCGCATAATACGTTGCTTGATATCCTCCAGATTTTTGACTTCTTGCTGAAATTTGTTATGCAATTTTTCTTGATGTTCTTCATAGCTGTCTCTGTATTCTTCTTCCGCTCCCATGACCAGGCGTGCATGCTTCCCATAACCCGGATAGGGATCATCCCACATTATTCCTTCGATAAAGCTGATAGTCGCAAATAGACATCCCATTCCAAAGAGTATCCATGATTGAAATTCCTTCAGACCAAAAGGATTCTCAAAGAAAGAATTGATAGCAATCACACCGCCTTGATCAAGCACAGTGCCCGTTGCTTCCCGATAGTGTGCTACCATCAGATTTATAAAGATCGCAACTCCTACAAATGCAATTGTACAAATAGCCCCGATAAATTTTCTCTTCCGATTGATATGGACCAGGTTGGTAACGCCTCTACCGAGCATAAATGCGAACAAGAGATTGAGAACTGAGATGACTATCGCCTCAGAGTAAGCACCGGCCAGCCCGAATTCGTT
>JAGWBW010000275.1:0-3035 GCA_021295695.1 Candidatus Latescibacterota bacterium | reverse complement strand
GTGCGTGGATGCGACTCTCGGTTAAGCTGATTGTCCTTTCGAAAATTCTCAAGATCATTTTTTCTTTTATTAAGCTCTTTTTTCTTTTCAACCAGGTCCAATTCAGCATTACGAAATAAGTCATTGAATATTTTTTCTCCCTGGTCGGGATCATTTACTCTTTTCATCTTGCCCAATTCTTCTTCAAAATTTAGCAGATTGAGATCATTTGCACATTTCTCCCTCTTGCCAAAATATGTCCCTTGTGCCTTATCTCGAACCCCCTCAATATGTCTGATAATTTCCTGCTCTGAGGAACTCCAACTATGGCTGTCCAACGCGGGCAATCCCTCATTTGCGTCGCTTCTGGCTTTCTCATCTATTCTTAGTCTTCGCGAAGTATCATCTATATCAATTTGCTTAAATTCCCATACCTGTATCTTCTCTTCATCTTTTATACTGCCTGGTGCAGCCTTTTTCTGGCCTGAAAATTTTGCACGGATTCTATCAAGGATAGACATAAAAATCTCCTTTAGATGATTCTAAATGCTGAACTCTTGCCATTTCTGATGCCGGATTCACAGACGATCAATCTGTACAACGCCTGAATTTTTCGTATTCGCGCTCTATTTCTTTCAGGCATTCAACAATCTCATGCAAATGCAACTTTTCAAACGAGCGCGACGCATCATCTTCCCAGAATCGCGTCAACTCCTGCCATTTCTGTAACAAGTTATCCTTACTTGTCATCCTGCCCATCCCCCAGCACGCGCGCGGGAATAAATTTCCAGCCCAACTCTCGAGCGACAAGCGTGCGATGTCTGCCTGACGTAAATGCCAACTGCTTTTCAGAGAGTTGCCATTCCCATCCCTGATCCCAAATATTTGCCGCGCCTTCACGACCCAACTGCCGATAGGGATTGCTATTGCGATCTTTTCCCTCCACACGCGCTTTTCTGCCAGACTCAAAGGCTGGCGTACTCGCCGCCGGATGTTCAGCATTCTGACCGGGCGAAAGCGGTTTAGAATGAAGTACGATGACATCGCTGGTATTGCTCGATCCAATCATACTGTCGTGAGAGAGACGCAAGCTATTTGAACTGCCCTCAGCACAGGCATTTTGTTTGTCTATCATCACCAACTCATCAGCAGAAACATCTTTGTTCTCGGACAAAACAGGCAACAGTTGATTCTCAAAAGTCTCGAGCATTTCTCTCATGTTTTCTTTCGAAACTTTTCTAAACGCCAGATTATCGGGAATACCATCAACGCCATCCCAGCTAATTTTATCGATCTCCACCCACTGCAACCCATTGGGCAAAGCTGGCAGTGCTGCGGGCACTGTGTCACGCAGCGGCGACACCACAGCATTACTATCATCTACTGACGCTCCTTCTACCCATCCCTGATCCCAAACCTCCGCTACTCTGTCACGACCCTGCTGCCGGTAGGGATTGCTATTGCGATCCTTGCCTTCAAGACGCGCTTTTCTGCCAGATTCAAACGCCGGGGTACTCGCCGCTATATGGTCAGATCTCGTCGTTGCAGTAGTGACAGTCGAACCCCACCCCCGCGCGGGGCCATTGTTCACCGAGAGTGAAACGGCGTTTGGCGCAGACAGTGCTATATAGTGCTTTGCCGCCTGTATGCGCTGATCCAGGACGCTCTGTGCATTTGCAAAGTGGCCTGTAAGACGACTGCTCTGTGCGCTTGCCGTACTTTGCAAAGACATAAATGCCGCCTGAACTTGAGAGAGATGATCCTCAGCCTGGGCAACGGCTGTTTGTGCATATTCCACGTCTGAATAGTCGTCGTAACCAGACTCTTCCCTATTTTGTTGTGCATCCTCCGCATCCCACAAATCAGCCTGGCAGTCCGACAGCGTATCTTCGGCATCCTGAACGGCTCGCCGTGCGGACTCAACCATTTCCTGAACTTCATTAATGGCAGTCTCACAGAGTGTTGGCAGTGCATCCCGAAATTCTATCAAAGCCTGCAATGATTGAAGGTTGGCACCTGACAAATCATTATCTCCCGTGAAGATAAGCCTCCGCAGCCGCTGCCTTGTTTCTGAGATAGTCGCAGTATTGGTCGCACAATTTTGAAAAATATTGTACTTCCAACATCAGTTCTTCCGATTTGCGTTGAAACTCTGTGTATTTAACATCATCCCAAAAACTGCGGGCTTCACCTATCTGGGCTGACAGTTGATTGCGTCGAGCGTCGATTTCACTTCGCAGTTCTCGCAATGCAACTTCAAACTTCCGCATCTCTGAAGGATCTACAATAATCTGTGCCATTTCACCTCTCGAGCTGAATCCCTTGATACTGTTCCAGACTTTCGGCATCTTTTCGCAATTCCGATACTGTGGTATGCGTTGTTTTCGCAAACTCGTCGAGTGACGACTTTAGTTTTGCCACTTCCTTCGCAAAGTCGTTGAATTGCTCATCTCGCCACGAATGTCCGAGGCGCGCCATATAAGCATCCAGATTTGTTATCGCACCTTGCCAATAACTGGCATGACCTGTGAGTTGATCACAAAAGTCCCTTAATTTTTGGGGATCTTGTTTGACTTGCTGCATTTTGTCACTCCTGTACGTGATTAACGCTTTTTCAGCTTCTTGCCGAGCGCGGTTACATAACTCAAATCGCACGGAACATACGGGCGAATCGGCGTATAGACGCCAATATTTTCGTCGTCATAACAAATCATTCGATTCTCTCTTTCGAGTTTTGACGCCACAGGCTCATCGAATAACTTGATCGAATCGGCGGATGACAATGCACCTGCAATGCGATGCCCAATCTCGTTTAAAGCCGAATTGTCGAAAATGCGAGAAAAGCTCTGGACAGTATCGCACCAGATCATCGTGTGTATGCCAAACTCAGGGCCTTCGCGCAGAATTTTGCCGAGATTTTGGTGAATATTGCCACTGTCTGCTGGGGCGGCAAAACTGAGCGTGTCCTCGCGCCTGAGATCTCGCGCCCTTTGGGCACCAAACAAAACCAGGATGTGTTTCGCCATTTGCCCGGTATCGCCAAGATCGCGATAGCC
>JAGWBW010000274.1 GCA_021295695.1 Candidatus Latescibacterota bacterium | reverse complement strand
GCGGAGCCGGTCAACCGGCTGTTACACGCAGTTTTTTGGGTGGCACCTACATCAAATTACAATCGGGGCGGGAATAGAGCAGGCGACATCAGCATGTTTTTTTTATTCATTCCGCAAGGCATCTACAGGATTTGATCGAGCTGCCTTCATTGTCTGGAAACTCACTGTGATCATGGCAATAAGGAAAGCCAAGATACCACTTAACATAAAGAACTCAAATCCAAGATCTACCCGATACGCATAATTCTGAAGCCACTGCCACAGGGCATAGTAGCCAATCGGCCAGGCCAAGAGATTTGCAAGTGCGACCAACTTTGCAAAATCACTGGATAGCAACATAACAATATTGGATACAGACGCTCCCAATACCTTGCGAATGCCGATTTCTTTTGTACGGTATTGTGCACTCAATGTGGCCAACCCAAGTAACCCCAAGCAGGCAATCAAAATACCAAGGGTTGAAAAGAAACCAAAAAGATAGCTCAGTTTTCTTTCATTTTTATAGATTCGATCCAAATTCTCATCAAGAAAAGAAAATGTGAATGGACGATTGGGTATATACCTTTCCCAGACTTTTTGTACAAATGCCAGTGTTTGAGATAAATCTTCAGATTTGACCTCTAGGTATAGTAGCCTTGCCTCATGAAATTCTGCAACCAATACGAGTCGTCCGATTTTTTCGTCAAGAGGTTTGTAATGAAAATCTTTGACAACACCGACGACTGTGCCGGAGCGTAGTCCATCTGGGTAGAACGTGCCTCCAACCTTCCAGGCAAATCGTTTCCCTATTGGATTTGTCCAACCCAATTGCTCGACCGCTGTTTCATTCAAGATAAACTGCTCGTCTAATTTTTCCCTCAGTCTTTGCGGGTTTGTTGTTTCGGCATATGATCGCGTGAAATTCCGGCCTGATACGCATTTAATGCCATAGAAATCTAGAAAATCCTCATCCACGATTATCACATCCATACTGTACGTGGATTTTCCTTCGGGATGGAATGTCTCTACTGTTGCTCCTTCTCCAACAGGGCCACGGGTGGTTGTTGCTCTGAGAATATTGGGATGCGTCGTGAATGCCTGCTTGATGGCGTTGTATTGGCTCTTGAAAAGCGTGGGATTGATCATCTGGTTGCTATTCGCTGCCTCAAAAATTGGAACTTCAATAATCTGCTCGTGGTCGAATCCCAGATTCTTATTTCGAAGAAATTTCTGTTGACTGTAAACACCCCAAGTGACAACCATCAATAAAATGGCAAGAGCAAATTGTCCTACAACCAAACTCTTGCGAAGCCGAGTAGAGACGTTTGTAGCGGATTTACCTCTCAACATTGAAACAGGGCGAAATGTCGATAAGACAAATGCCGGATAACTCCCTGCCAGAATACCGACGATGAATATAAGACCGAAAAGGCTGAGCAATAACTGGGTTGTGTTGACATTGAGTGTAATAGCGCGATCAAAAAACGAATTGAAAGTTGGCAATGCCAATTCTACCAACACCAAAGTCAAGATAAGCGCCATAATAAGCGCCATACAAGCAAAAAATATAGATTCGCCCAAAAATTGTGTGATGAGCTGCAATCGGTTTGCACCGACAACCTTACGAAGCCCGACCTCTCGCCTCCGCCCAATTGCACGAGCAGTTGTTAGGTTTATAAAATTCACACAGGCAATTACTAAAATAAAAATAGCAAGCAAAGAAAACAAATACACATTTTGAATGTCACCATGAGGTTTACTGGTCTCTGGAGTACCACGATTCTCAATTTTGATGCCATAATCATGATTGGAGTATAGATGGATGCGGTTTAGGGGCTGCAAATGATATTGAATGTTATTTGCAGCTGCTTCGCCCATGTATTTCGGAATCAGATCTGAAAGTTTGCCTTCAAGTTGATTCGCATCATAACCTTCTTTAAGCAAAATATAGCTTTCTACAGGACGCCCCCCTCTCGGTTTCCAAGCCATCCATTTTTCTTGCCATCGCCCATTTTTAGTCGCCGATAAAATATCGAACCGAATGGTCGTCTGCTCAGGCATATTTTTTAAGACGCCTGTAACGTGATGCGCATAATCTTTGTCGTCTTCCTCGATCAGAATGGTTTTGCCAATCGGATTTTCAGTGCCAAACAGTTTGTGTGCAAGTCTTTGAGTGATTAAAACGGAACCTGGTTCTGAGAGAACCGTTTCGGGATCGCCTTGAATCAGTGGAAAGTCAAAAACCTGTAGAACATTCTCGTCTGTAAGGCAAAAGGCTTGTTTGTATATTCTCTTATTGTCAGCAATTATTGTTCTTTGCCAGCGATGGATACGCAAAGCCTCAGAAATTTCAGGATATAAATCCTGATTCAAGACTTCTACGAGACCTCCTAATGTGCGCTCACTAAAAGCTGCCTGGTCAACTGTTTTAGTCTCTCGAATCACCCTGTAAATTTGATCTCGATTCCTTTGGTTCTGATCAAAACCTAATTCATAGTCGATATAGAGGCCTATCAGGATACAACAAGCCAAACCAATGGCTAATCCGATAATGTTCAGAGCTGAGTAGAAACGATGGTTTATCAGGTCTCTCAGCATTATTTTGAGATAATTTTTCAGCATGTGTCTGCCCCCAAAGAAGTGATTTCGGTTATTGGCAATTTCAGTTCTCATGAAATCAACATAATGGATGCACTCTGGGGATTATTGAGGTAGAGGTCGCCAATTATTGCGCTCTTGAGGGGGGGCATGAAGTAGGCGAGGATACCATTCTAAAGGGACGCTTATGCTTCGCCCATCAACTAAGTCTATCATTAGAGACTCATCGTCAATAGAGATACGCTCCGCAAGTACAGGTTTGCATGTAATATATATCATTGTCCTGCAATGATGTAAAGACTAAAAGCCCACATCCTGTGACTGTGGGCTTTTAGTTTGATTCATACCTTTCGCAACTAATTTATAGATCAAATTTCGGTCTTTTCCTTCAGGGAGAGAAGCCGGTCGCGCAGTTCTGCGGCGCGTTCGAAGTCTTCGAGGCCCACGGCTTCGCGGATCTGGTCGCGCAG
>JAGWBW010000273.1 GCA_021295695.1 Candidatus Latescibacterota bacterium | reverse complement strand
GTAACCAATTTCGTTGCAACAATACAGATGGCGGATATCAGTTTCAGCGAGAATCAGCAGAAATTGCACCGCGGATTTGAGGAGGCACAATCTGTCATTGACGATGCAGCCAACGCGCTGGGAGAGAGCCGACAAAAGTTGCAAGATGGTTCGGATGCTATAGCAGAAAGCCTGAACAGTCTTGTCGCAAAGATCGACAAAATCTCTGCACCGGAAGATCTCCTCGAAAAGATCTTGCAACCATTGAGCCAGCAGATAGAAGAGGTTGCCGATCAGGTCGGTACTGCGGGAAAGGCTCTTACAAATAAACTGAATAACATCGAGATTCCAACGGATAAATTTGAGCGAGATTTCCAGGAGGCTATTGGCGGGTTTTTCAATACTGCCACCCAGCATTTTGAGCGAGATTTCCAAAAATTCAGTAGCGTTGTTCAGTTAGCAAATGAAGCCTTTGAGACAGATAGCCAAAGGATGCGTGAGAGTACAAATGCCTTTGTGGAAAGTATGCAGGACCTGTCAAAACAGATCAGCGATATTGAGGTGTCGGATGAACTGTCCGAAAAATTGTTGAAGCAGTCCGTTGAGCCTTTTGAGAGAAGTGCCGAGCAAATTGGCACAGCGGGAGACAATCTAGTTCAGACATTGAACAGCGTGCAAAGCGCGGCTGTTGCGCTTGAGCAAAGCTTACGCAACACGTCTGACACGCGCCCAACAGGTCGGAATTGGAAGCACAAAATTCGCAACTTTTTTCAGCGTGTAAAACCCGAAAGAGAACACACAGATACCAGAGATGGCAACCATTGAAACGCGGAACAAATCCTATCAGCGCGGTCTTGTTCTCGGCTTTACGATGGCAGAGGTCGCGCTTCTGATCATTTTCGTTCTGCTGATCACTTTTGCAGCGTTGTTGGCTGTGCAAGGAAAGAAACTGAAGGAAGTGCAAGAGGACCTGAAAAAGGCGCAACATAGTGAAGAGCTTCCGAAACCGCCTGATGGGAAGACGTGGGAGGAATGGATACGGGAATGGAGAAGCGGGCAGGAACATCTTGTCGTGTTTAAGGAGGCGTTTGGCGATAAGAGTATTGATGATGTGAAAATCGAACTGGAGAGGGCGAAGGAATATGTTGAAAAGACTCGTGAAGGCGCAAAAGCGTCTGGATTTTCGACATATCCGGATGCTGTAAAGGATACGCTGATTAGCTATGGGAAACTCATATCAGAGGGCAAAGGTACCGAAGTTCCGTCCTGCTGGACGCACGAAGATGGCACGGTTGAGTATATTTACGACGTGAAACTGACGCCCACTGGACTGGTTATGCGGGAGACCAATCTGGCCCATCGCGCGGAGGACTGGGAGACTCTGCCGGTTCAAAATATTGTTTTGGGACAGGACATTTCGGAAGATGCCTTTCTTGCGGCAACCTCTCATTTGTTTGAATTTTCCCAGTCGAAAGAATGCCGATTTTTTGTGCGGGTATTTGATTCAACGGGGCCAACGGAGAAAGCGGTCTATAAATCGCGGTTGAAGGCTGTGGAGGCGCGTTTTTATAAGTTCATTTCGAGCGAATCGTTTTGACGGATTCTGTCTTTGTATCGTTTAGACCGGGTGCATCTGGACTTCTTGATCCAGTCTATCAGCGAGGGCTTCAAGCGTTGTTTCGAGTTCATACCGCGTTTGAAGATTCATCCAGAATTGTGCTTCCATTCTGAAAAAACGACCCAGCCGTAAAGCCGTATCTGCTGTGATCCCTCGTTTACCATGCACAATTTCATTGATGCGACGCGGTGGCACACCGATTGACCGAGCTAAATGATATTGGTTGATCTGCAGGGGCTTGAGAAAATCCTCGAATAGGATTTCACCGGGATGGATGGGTGGAAAATCGCGTTTGGCATCAAAGGCATTATCATTACGCCAGATAAAGCACACGCGCCACTGATCGTTCACTCGAATGCTATGTTGTCCCTGGCGGTCATGACTCAATGCTTCGAGCCGGTTGCCAGGTGGTACGCGCAGGGTTTCAAGGACTGTAGCGGCGTTGAGTTGCTCAAGTTTGCGTGCCGCAACTCGTTGAATATTTTGCGGCAATTTGCGAGAAAATTGGCCGCGAAAGAGTTTCTCGGTTTCCTTGTCCTTGAACGATTTAATCATATTTTAAGCATAACGGCTTTCGTTAATAACGTCAATCATTATTAACAGTGGTGTGACTACTTCTGCGTGCTGCACCTGTTATGCTCTATTTGCTTTTAACGCGCAATTCGCGTATATATGGCTTTCCTATTCAAGAGAGGTGAGCCTATGATAGATGAACTGAGTAAAATTCGCTATGCGCGTTTTCGCCTGGAGATGGTGGCGGTTGATCGCCTGAAGTTGCCGCCCTATAAGGGATCGACTTTCCGGGGGGCTTTTGGGCATGCGTTCAAAAAGCTGGTGTGTGTCAAGCGGGATATGGACTGTGCGACGTGTCTGATCTGCGCGCAGTGCGTGTATTATTATGTTTTTGAGACACCGTTTAGTGGTGAGGAAGATAGCCGGGGCTACGCTTTTGCGCCACATCCTTTTGTGATTGAACCGCCCGGGGCTACGCGGCAGATTTACGAGGTGGGCGATGATCTGCATGTCGGCCTTGTTCTGGTGGGGCGGGCACTGGATTCTCTGCCCTATTTCATTTATGCCTTTGAAGAAATGGGGCGCCGGGGCCTGGGGGTGGGGCGCGGGAAAGTTGCGCTAAAGCGGGTTGTTGCGCTGAGTGCGGCGGGCGAACAGTGTATTTATGAATCGGATACGGGTATGCTGGATCTGGATTATCCGATTTCTACCGGGCTGTTCAATGGAGAGGAGATTGGTCCGCTGGTGCATCTGCGGTTGCAGACCCCGATCCGTCTTAAAACGGGGGGGCGCTACACTTCAAGCCTCGATTTTCCCTTGCTGGTGCGCGCGCTGTTGCGGCGCGTATCAGATCTGACGCGCTTTCACTGCGGTGCGGAACTGGAGCTAAATTACGACCAGTGGATTGCGCGTGCAGAAAGGGTGCAGACTGCGGCGGTGAATACGCGCTGGTACGATTGGGAGCGGTATTCGCTGCGCCAGGATCAAAAGATGAAATTGGGTGGTCTGGTGGGCGATGTGGTTTTCACTGGCGATGTAGAACCGTTCATGCCGCTCTTGCGGCTGGGCGCAGATTTGCATGTGGGCAAGGGTACGGGCTTTGGCCTGGGGCGTTACGAGATTTTGTGAGGGAAAGATGGCGGACACACAGGACAGGTTGCAGCAAGCGCGACAGCATATTGAGGCAGAGGATTTTGATCGCGCCGAGAGCTTATGTGCCGATGTGCTGGTGACCGATCCGGTTAGTGTGCTGGCTCACCAGTTGATGGCGCGGGTGTGGCTGGGGCGGAACGAACCCGACAAGGTGCGTGACCGCATTGCGTACCGCGACCAGTTGCCCTGCGATGAGCATTATGTCGAGTGGGGTCTGATCGCCGAGGAAGTGGAAGATTTGGAAACGGCGGTGCAGATCTATGAAGACTTGCTAAAACGGACGCCAGAAAATGGCGTGGTACTCTACCGACTGGGCCTGATCTGCCTGGAACGCGGCGAGCGGGACCGGGCTGTGGGCCTGTTGCAGCGCGCCCTGCGGGTGAGTCCAGATCACGCTGCGGCTGCTTTTGAACTGGCGCAGTGCTATGTTGAAGATGAGTTGTGGGGTCTGGCCGCAGATGCGTATGAGCGAGGTCTGGCGTGCGATCCGGATAATGAGGAGGCGCGGACCGCGCTTCAGGTGGTGATGTCGCGGATGCGAGAGTTGGCGCAATTGCCCAGTAGTGAAGTGCCGTCTGGAGAGGATGCCGCACGGCGGATGCGGGTCTTGTTTGCCGGGCGGGAAGGGGTGCATGCGAGGCAGTGGATAGACGAAGAGGGTCGGGTTGGGTACAGCCCGGTACACGAGCCTCTCGCAGATCTGCAGGGTACGGCGACTTTGGGCGTGTACCCAATGCGGGCAGATCAGACGGTGCTTTTTGGGGCTATTGATATCGATATCCGCAAAAGTGCCCTGAAAGCGGGCGAGGCGGGTCAGCCCGTATCCGCTCGCCTTCAAGAGTTGGTGCTGGTCGATGCCCGGCGACTGGCACGGCAGTTTGATGAGTTAAACTTGCCGGTCTATGTGGAAGATAGTGGATACAAGGGTGTCCATCTGTGGCTTTTTTTTGCGGAGCCGGTACCTGCGGCAGTGGTGAAGCGTTTTTTAGAGGCGGTCGTCCAGCGGGTCGGGCCGCCTGGTCCAGAACTCCAGTGGGAAGTTTTTCCCAAGCAGGAGCAGGTCGCTGAGGATCAACTGGGCAATTTGATCAAGTTGCCGCTGGGGATTCATTTGAAGACCGGGCGGCGGTGTTTGTTTACCGATCTGGAAGGGCAGGAGTATAGCGATCAGGAAGGCTTTCTCCAGCGGATCCAGCAGGTCGAGCGACAGGCTTTTGAACAGGCCGTATCACGCCTGGTGGTTCCGCCCGCACAGGGTGGTGCAACAGGGTCAGCGAAAACGCTACGAGAAGCTTTTCCCGAGTATGAAGCACTTTTCAAGGGTTGTCCGGTGCTGGTTGCGTTGATGGAAAAAGCCGTGGTTACGCATCATCTCACGCATGACGAGCGGCTGGTGCTCAAGTGTATTTTGGGACATTTGGACGAGGGTGGGCATCGGCTGATACACGGTATTATAGGGCATTGTCTCGATTATTCCGAGACGATCACTCAGCAGCAGATTGAACGCACGCCGCCCTCTCCGATTAGTTGTCCCAGGATTCGCCAGCGTCTTCCCGAGGTGACTTCGACGGTCAACTGCGCGTGTGTGTTCGATTTGCCTGAAGGGGGATATCCTTCTCCGCTGTTGCACCTCGAGTCAACGTTTACCCAAGGCCGATCTCAAAGTGCAGACCGCCACGGGCCTCTGGTGGATAAATACGTGAATTTGCAGCGGGATTACCAGCGGCTGAAACGCGAGTTGGCGCAACTCGAAGACGATCTGCACTATGCCATCACTTCGGCAGACCAGGATGAACTGCGGGCTGGTGGTTGGATTTTGCGCCGTGATGGCGAGGGGCGTTTCCAGGTGGAGGTTGATCTGGGGTGATTCTCTATGTGACAGATCAGGGTACGGGGGTTTATCGTCGCGGAGAGCGTTTGCAAGTGCGGCGACGTAAGCAGGTGATAGCGGAGGTGCATTTGCACGATCTGGAGCAGGTGGTGCTCATGGGGCAAATCGCGCTTTCGTCCCCGGCGATGAGTACGTTGCTCGAACAAGGGGTGGATACGGTTTTTCTGAGTATCAATGGGCGGTATCGGGGGCGGCTGGTGGGGCCAGCACGGCGCAATGTGGTGCTGCGACAAAAACAGTTTAAGTGCTATGAGGATGAGCCGTTTCGTCTGAATGTGGCGCGGGCTGTGGTGGAGGGAAAACTCCGCAACATGCGAACGCTGATCATGCGCCTGGCGCGGCGGCGCAAGGTGGATGTGGGCACCGTGGCTCATAGATTGCGTCGGTCCATCCAGCAGGTGGGACGGGCTACCAATGCTGAGACGTTGCGCGGCATTGAGGGAGCGGGTACTGCGGCTTATTTTGGTGTGCTTGGGGATTTTTTTCCCGAAGGATTCGCGTTTAAGGGACGCAACCGACGACCGCCCAGAGACCCGGCCAATGCGTTGCTCAGTTTTGGGTATGCCCTGCTGGGCAATAGCATAGAAGGCGCGATTTATCTGGTGGGTCTCGATCCGTATTTGGGATTTTTGCATGTGGTTGATTATGGGCGTCCTTCTCTGGCACTGGATTTGATGGAGGAGTTTCGGCCCGTGCTGGTGGATGCGTTGGTGCTGGATTTGGTCAACCACAATCGGGTGCAGAGTGAGGATTTTGAAACGCGGGATGGGGGTGTTTTTTTGCAGGGAGAAGGCCGCAAGCGGTTGATTGAGGGGTACCAGAGACGTCTTGAAGACCGTGTGACCTATCCCGTGGGGGGCGAGCGGGTGGAACGTATTTCTTACCGGCGTTGCCTCGAATATCAGGTGCGTCGATTGGCCCGGGTGATTCTGGGCGAGGAGGCCCAATACAGGGCTTTTCTGGTGCGTTGAGATGTTTGTGACGATTTGTTTTGATATCAGTTCTGACCGCACGCGCAGGCAGGCGACCCGGGTGCTGGAGGCTTATGGGACGCGGGTGCAAAAGAGCGTGTTCGAATGCCGCATTGGCGAACGGCAATTTGTCGCGTTGCGGCAGCGTATGAGTGAAATAGGTCTGGCCGAGGGCGATCTGGTGCGCTATTATACGCTGTGTCGCGCATGCGAGAGTAAGATCGAGTTTACCGGGGGTTCACCCCCGCAGGATGAAAAGGATCATCTGATTGTTTGATAGCTGGTCTTTGCGACCCAGTTTGAAAAGGTTTTGTCAATATGGCGCGTTGGATTTATAATGCTTTTGAGCGGTGGGAATTAGGTACATCACTTCACCCTATTCTGGGTCGCGAATTTGTAATTTCTTGTCCTACAATAGATTAACAGAAAGGAATTTCTATGGCTATAGTAAAATGGATGGACAAACGCCTGTCAATATGGCCTGAGTCGCAACAGGCCCTCAAACATACTGTGGCTCAGCGAGTTAGAAAGGAGGATGAGGAAATTTGACCCGATTTATAGGGGATTGAAACTAATCTCCGCTACCACGGTAAGTCCGACCCTGCGGGCGTGAGGAAATTTGACCCGATTTATAGGGGATTGAAACTTCAGTGTGTCACGTTCAACCGGCACATTCATATTCAGTTGAGGAAATTTGACCCGATTTATAGGGGATTGAAACCTTCAGACTCCTGCGGAGTGCTGTAGTACCCGCCCGGTTGAGGAAATTTGACCCGATTTATAGGGGATTGAAACTGATGTTTGTTTACACGGACGCGGCGGCGGCGGCGCCTTGAGGAAATTTGACCCGATTTATAGGGGATTGAAACCTTCAGACTCCTGCGGAGTGCTGTAGT
>JAGWBW010000272.1:4561-6537 GCA_021295695.1 Candidatus Latescibacterota bacterium | reverse complement strand
ATCGAACGCGTTGCCCTGCTCATCCCCGGCGCGAGTGCCCCCCTATTCTCCACCCTGCTCATGGCCGCCATCCCCGCGCAAATCGCAGGCGTGCCGCACCTCTGCATCGCCACGCCACCGCAGCCAAACGGCGCCATACACCCCGCTGTCCTCGCCACAGCCCATCACCTGGGGATATGCACAATCTACAAAGTCTTCGGCGCGCAAGCCATCGCCGCACTCGCCTATGGCACCGACACCATACCCCGCGTTGACAAACTCGTCGGACCCGGCAACCCATACGTTCAAATCGCAAAAAAACTCGTCTTTGGAACCGTTGACATCGACATGATCGCCGGACCCAGTGAAATCGTCGTCATCGCCGACCACACTGCAAATGCCAAACACATCGCCGCCGACCTCCTCTCACAGGCCGAACACGGCAGCGGCTTTGAAGCCGCGGTCTGCATCACGCCCTCTGCGGACCTCGCATCTGAAATCGCCGACGAAATCGCCCGCCAGGCCGCCGACCTGACACACCGCAAAGCCATACAAAACGCCCTCGACCGCTTTGGTGCAATCGTCGTCGTGCGCGATCTCGCCGAAGGCATTGACCTCGCCAATCGCATAGCACCCGAACACCTCGAACTCATCGTCGCCGACCCCTGGGCACACCTGCAAACCGTTCGCCATGCCGGCGCCGTATTCCTCGGCGCGGCATCATCCGAACCCGTGGGCGACTACTATGCGGGCACCAACCACATCCTGCCCACAGCCGGCGCCGCCCGATTCGCGTCATCCGTTGGCGTTGACACCTTCACCAAAAATATTAGCGTATTACAATACACCGACCAGCGCCTGCAAAAAACCGCGGGCCACATCATCAGCATGGCAGAGATTGAGGGCCTCGACGCCCATGCCAATGCGATCAGGATCAGGGTGGGCAAATGACCTATATCCAAAACATCAAACCCGAAGTCCGCGCCCTGCACGGATATCATCTCACAGCCTACGACTGTCCCATCAAGCTCAACCAGAACGAAAGCCCATTTGACGTACCCAACAGCTTGAAAGACGACATCTTGCGCGCCGTCCGCAACAAATCCTGGTCGCGCTATCCCGAACCCATGCAAATGGACCTCGTCGAAGCACTCGCCAATCACGTTGGCGTCTCGCCCGAAGGACTCATCGTCTGCAACGGATCGAACACCCTCGTGCAACTCGTCCTCGGCGTCGTCACCGCACCCGGTGTCCAAATTGTCATCCCCTCGCCCTCATTCTCCCTCTATGGCCTCTACACCGACATATTCAGCGGGCGCGTCCTCGACGTTCCCCTCACACAAAACTACGACTTTGACATCCCGGCTCTGTGCCGCGCTGCCAGCCAAAAAAACGTGCGCCTCATCATCCTCTGCTCCCCCAACAACCCCACGGGCTGCGCCATCTCAAACACAGACCTCGACAAAGTCCTATCCAGCACCAACGCCCTCGTCATGGTCGATGAAGCCTACGGCGAATTCTACGACCAAACCGCCATAGACCTCTTGCCCAAACACCCCAACCTCATCGTCCTCAAAACCCTCTCCAAAGCATTTGGCGCCGCAGGCATCCGCATCGGATATCTCATCGCCCATCCCGACCTGCGCGACGAAATCATCAAAGGCAAAATCCCCTTTGACATCAACATCTTCTCGCACACAGCAGCCATGGCCATCCTCAACCACAAAGACCTCATACAAAAACGCATCGCATCTATATGCTCAGAACGCGAGCGCGTCTTCCAATGCCTCGCCCAAATAGAAGGCGTCACCCCTTATCCATCACACGCCAACCTCATCCTCTTTGAAGTAGGCGATCCAGATGCTGTCTTCACTGGCTTGATCGAACAGGGCATACTCATCCGCAACGTCACATCCTATCCCATGCTCGACAGGGCACTGCGCGTATCCATCGGCACAGAACGAGAGAACGATAGCTTTTTGGAGGCACTTGAAAGG
>JAGWBW010000272.1:0-4523 GCA_021295695.1 Candidatus Latescibacterota bacterium | reverse complement strand
TCACCACCTACTTCCTCCCCGTACAAACGCGCATCCCCTACCGCTTTGGCACCGAACAACTCGACAGCGTCACCTGCGTAAGAGTTCGCGTCGATGTTGAAGACCAGCGCGGCAACACCGCTTGCGGCTGGGGAGAAACACCCTTGAGCGCGCCCTGGGCATGGCCATCGCCACATCTCACTTATGCCATCCGAGAAACGGCCATGAAAAACTTCTGCCTCAAAATCGGACATGCCTGGGTAGGTATCAACACAACCGGTCACCCCATAGAAATCGGCCACACATTCCAGGAAAACATCCTCCCCAATCTCCTGTCAGCCTTCAACACCGAACAACAAAACACCACAGGAGACATGCCCCGCCTATCCGCACTCGTCTGCACATCTGCCTATGACCTCGCCCTCCACGATGCCTATGGCATGCTTCACAACATCGACACCTACGACACGTATAACGCGGATTTCATGAACGCCGATCTCTCGCACTATCTCGACCCAGCCGAAGACATCAACTACAACTTCTCCGGCCACTATCCCGAAAACTATCTCATCCGCCCGCGCCCAAACCGCCTGCCCGCATGGCACGCTGTAGGCGGCAACGACCTCCTGGACGACTCTGAGCGCACGGGCGATGAACCCGACGACGGCTATCCCGTGGTTCTCCCAGACTGGATACAGCGCGACGGCATCACCTGTCTCAAAATCAAACTCACCGGACAAGAACCCGGATGGGATTACGACCGCATCGTCCGCATCGGACAAATCGGCATCGAACACAACGCCATGTGGTTGTGTACAGACTTCAACTGCACCGTTCAACAAGTCGATTACGTCAACGACATCCTGGACCGCCTCCTCACCGACCACCCGCGCATCTATCAAATGATCCTCTACGTCGAACAGCCCTTCGCATACGAACTATCCGACAACCCCCTCCACGTACACAGCATCTCCGCGCGCAAACCCCTCTTCATGGACGAAAGCGCGCACGACTGGCGCGTCATACGCCTGGGGCGACAACTCGGCTGGACCGGCGTTGCACTCAAAACCTGCAAAACCCAAACCGGCGCCCTGCTCTCTCTCTGCTGGGCGCGCGCACACGGCATGACACTCATGGTACAGGACCTCACAAATCCCATGCTCGCGCAAATCCCCCACGCCCTGCTCACCGCCCATGCCGGCACCGTCATGGGCTTTGAAACCAACGCCATGCAATTTTATCCCGACGCCTCACTCCCCGAAGCCGCCATACACCCCGGCGTCTATCGCCGGCAAAACGGCCACATCGACATCGCCACAGTCAAAGGTCCCGGCTTTGGATACAAACACGACTTAATAAAACGCACACTCCCCGATCCCTCTTAAAAAGGCACACACCAATGTCCTCTCGCACAGCACACATCCAGCGCAAAACCTCTGAAACCGACATTGATCTCACCCTCACCCTCATGGGCACAGGGGAATCGCACATCGACACGGGCATCGGCTTTTTTGACCACATGCTCACAGCCCTTGCCCGCCACGGCTTATTCGACCTCACCGTCACCTGCAAAGGCGACCTCGACGTCGATGCCCATCACACCGTCGAAGACGTCGGCATCTGCCTTGGTCAAGCCCTCTCTAACGCACTGGGCGACAAAACCGGCATCGCGCGTTTCGGCTTTTCCTACGTCCCCATGGACGAAGCCCTCGCCCGCGCCGTGGTCGATCTTTCAGGCCGTGCACACCTGATCTATTGTGCCGAATTCGCCGAAGAACGCATTGGCGCATTTCCCACAGCCCTGGGCCTCGAATTTTTCACCGCACTCGCGCACAACGCCCGCTTGAACCTGCACATCGACCTCATTCGCGGCAACAACGCGCACCACGGCATGGAAGCCATTTTCAAAGCCGTTGCCCGATCCCTGCGACAAGCCGTCACCCTCGACAATAGGATCAGCGGCATACCCTCGACCAAAGGGAGTCTGTGAACGCACACGCTTTCGACTCATAACCCAAATGAACATCTTACACACCTTATACGACGACATCAACAACCCCTGGTGTGGTGGGGGCGGTGCCCTGCGCACCTGGGAAATAGCCCGTCGTCTATCGCACAAACACCAGATCACCATCCTGACAGGCGCGTATCCCGACGCGCCCAGAGAAGAAACTGTAGATGGCGTACACATCCGCCGCGTGGGATCAGATCGCTCGTACCTCCTCAGCCGAATGAGCTTTGCCTATCACGCCTCCCGCGAAATCGCCCGCGCAAACACCGACCTGTGGGTCCATCAATTCTCTGCCTTTGCTCCCCTCTTCGTATCCGAAAAAAAAAGGCGCGACAGCCTCCTCGAATTTTCCCATTTCATGGGCGATCACGCCATCGAAAAATATCCCCTGCTTGGCCATATCGCCCGCAAAGCCGAACAGCGCGCCCTGCGCCTTCACCCACACATCCAGACCGTCTCGCCCACAGTCACACGCCAGCTTGAAAAACGCGCACCCCACGCCCAATTCTACCTCGTGTATAACGGCGTCGATCAAATCTGCTTTGAAGCACCCTGGACAGAAGAAAACTACATCCTCTATTTTGGGCGCATGGACATCCACAACAAAGGCATCGACATCCTCCTATCGGCCTTTGCCAAACTCAACGCCCCCGACATCCGCCTCATCCTCTCAGGACGAGGAACCCCGCAAAGCAAGCGCGAAATACGATCTATCGCCAATGATCTCAACATCGCAAACCGCGTCGAATTTACCGGTGCCGTCACGGCCGAACAAAAAAACATCCTCATGGGCCATGCCCTCTTTGTCTGCACCCCCTCGCGCTACGAAGGCTGGGGCATTGTCGCCATTGAAGCCGCAGCCGCAGCCAAAGCCGTCATAGGCACCGACATCCCCGGACTCGCAGATGCCATCCGCGCGGATGAAACTGGCCTCCTCGTCCCCCCCGAAAATCCCCAGGCACTCGCCAGCGCCATGAACTGCCTGCTCAGCAAACCCTTCCTACGAAAACGCCTGGGAACAGCGGGCCGCAAATGGGCTGCACAATTCACCTGGGACCGCACGGCACAAGCGCAAGAAGAGGTGTATTTAAAAGTTGTTAAATCACGACAAAAACAAAACCTTCTGGATTGGCCGCGATGACGCATGCCTCGCCCCTACAATGGATAACTGACCACTGACCACCAATGACTAAACGAACCACAACCCATCTCTTCATCTTCCTCCTCTGCATCTATGCACTCACAGCAGGTGGACATTACGGAGGCGATGGTTTTTGGAATTACCTCACCGCGCAAAGCCTAATGCGCGATGGCGACCTCGTCATCTCCGACGAAAGCTTCACCCTGCCCGAAATGCAAAAACACCGCGATGCGATTACCTCATCTGGACACCAGTATTCCAAATACAGCCCTGGCATGCCCCTCGCAGAAATACCCTTCTACGCCATTGGCCTCCTGCTCACCGGTATCTTTCCCAATATCCCCGCCGACTACCTCACCATGTTCACCACCTCAATGACCAACGTGGTCATATCCGCCCTGTGGGTCCTCTTCTTTTATTTTATTATTCAATCATTCAATTACCCACCATCCACCACAAAGTGGCTCACAGGCGCTTTTGCACTCGGCACAATGGTCTTTCCATACTCGGGATACGGTTTTCCAGAACCGCTCGTCGGACTCGGCTTACTCATCGCAACACACAATCTCATCAAACGCCATCCCTCACCCATCCATGCAGGGATTGGTCTCAGCATTGCCATCCTCACCAAATTCTACACCCTCGTCCTCCTGCCAATCCCCCTCCTCTATATGCGCCGCAACCAATATTCTAAATCTCACATCCTCATCTTCTTATCCCCCATCGTTGCAGCCTGTCTTCTGATCGCCTATCACAACCACCTGCGCTATGACAACATCTTACACACCGGATACCACCTCGACATCCTCGCCCAAAAAGGCGGCTATCTCGCCTTTATACCCACACAATTCTTCACCGCTTTTTACGGCCTGCTCTTCAGCACCGGACGCGGCCTCATCTTCTTTTTCCCCCTGATATGCCTCCTGCCCATCGCCTATCACAAATTCAAATCATCGCACCCAAACGAAGCACACCTCTTTTTCGGCTTCACCCTGATCCTATTTGTCCTCCTCTTACCCATGATTGACTGGCACGCCGGATCTTCGTGGGGACCGCGTTATTTGCTCCCCATCCTCCCCTTTTGTATTTTTCCACTCGGCGCACTCGCCGATATCAAATGGACACGCCGCCTCACCGTCCTCGGCTTCTTCGCACAACTCCCCGCTGTACTGATGAACCCCTATCTCTTTACGCACCTTATACAGGACAAAAAAATAGGCGCGACAATCTTCGCACCCCACCAGATGGGTGACCTCCTCTTCTCACCCAACCTATCCCCAATCCTCGGCGGCTATTACCAGCTCATCTCGGCAATCCACCGCCTCATAACCGGGGATTCGCTCAACTACACCATCTCCTCTGGCACCGAACGCTTCGTCTCTGCATCCCTGA
>JAGWBW010000271.1:4706-5158 GCA_021295695.1 Candidatus Latescibacterota bacterium | reverse complement strand
GTCCCACCAGCGTCCGTCGAATCCGTGGCCGCCGCCCTCGATTGTGACCATCTCGTGATCTACGCCCGCCTCCTTCAGGCGGTTCTGCATACGCACAGACAGTTCGTAGGGAACGTCGGTGTCGTCTGTTCCGTGTAGCAGTAGCGTTGGCGGATAGTTCGCATCGACGTTCTGATCTGGGCAGTACGGGGTGAAAAACGCTGGATCCTTCACAGGATCGAAGCCGCTGACTTCGATCGGCCAGATGCCCTGCTGCCGCGTGTACAGGTAGAACGTGCCTGGACGTCTGCCTTCCGAAATCGCTCTCGGCTCAATCTGCTCCATCGCCTCTTCGCGCCCGATGTGCCGCTGCTTCAGGTAGAACGGGGACGGCTTTGCATACCACGAACCGATCAGATCTCCATATCCATAGAAGGACACCAGGGCTTTGGGCTTTGAGTCGAACGTGCCCG
>JAGWBW010000271.1:1269-4424 GCA_021295695.1 Candidatus Latescibacterota bacterium | reverse complement strand
GGATGTCGCAGTCTGCCGTCTTCTTGAAAGCGTAGGTTCGGCGCAGGAGTGTGAAAATGGGTTCCGTCAAAGTATCCTCTCCAATTTCTTCTGTGCTCTTTCGCGACCTCACTCCATCCTCAACGTCTCCACAGGATTGGTCTGCACCGCTTTAAGTGTATGAAAGAAAACAGTAATCAATGCAATCACCAATGCCACAAAGCCAGCCAAAGCAAATGTGCCCACATCCAAATCAACCCGATACGCAAATGAAGCAAGCCACGTTTGCGCCATATAAAAGCCAATAGGCCAAGCCACAAAATTCGCAATCAAAATTAGAACAATATACTCTTTGGTCAAAAGCGTCAAAAGATGGTATGAACTTGCCCCCAGGACCTTCCGAATGCCAATTTCTTTCGTGCGACGCGCAACTGAAAAAGATACCAACCCTAGCAAACCAAATGAGGCGATGAGCACCGCAAGCGCCGAAAAAACAACCACCAATTTCTGCTGCCTCACTTCGCCTTGATACCAGAGGGCTATTTCCTCATCTACAAAGGTATATTGAAACGGGTGATCAGGCAAAAATGTTGCCCACGCCTCTTTGAGAAAAGCAATGGTCTCAGGCAAGTTTTCCAGGGTAACACGCACATAAAGATGCTTGAGATTCCACAGTTCGGGCACAAATATAATAGGCTCAGTTTGATCGTGTAACGAACCAAAGTGGATGTCATCAACAACACCCACAATAGGTCCTCTTTTATTGTAATAAGGCCATTCTACTATTTTTCCAATGGGTTCTTTCCAGTTCATTTTTTTCACAAGGGATTTGGAAACAATAAACTCCATTTTCTTATTTTCGTCCCACTGGTCAATAAATGTAGGTGGAAACGTTCGACCTGCAAGTATCGGAATATCAAATAGCCTCAAAAACCGATCGTCGATGCCCATAAACCGAAGTTGCTGATCAGGTAGCGTGGTTTCGGGAAAACGGAAAGTCTGTCGGGTGCGGGCAACAACAGTAAACCGGGACACGCTTGCATCCAACACATTGGGGTGTTCGAGAAATCGTGTCTTCACCCGGTCGTTTTGAAGTTTAAGCTCACCAGCAAACATTGCCCATTGGCTTGATTTTTTTGCAATATTTAAAATCGGCATACTGATGATCCGTTCTCGACGATACCCCAGGTCTTTTTCTGCTATTAATTTCATTTGATCAGCAATGACAAGAGTCAAAGAAATGAAGCCGATAGATACCGTAAATTGAAAAACAACCAATATCTGACGAAAGAAACCGCTGCTCGCAGATGTCGTTTTACTTTTCAGTACAGAAATGGGCTTAAATGTTGATAGTACAAAAGCAGGATACAATCCTGAAAGCAAC
Organism: Candidatus Latescibacterota bacterium; assembly: GCA_021295695.1. Taxonomy (GTDB): domain Bacteria; phylum Latescibacterota; class UBA2968; order UBA2968; family UBA2968; genus VXRD01. Next base: position 3,061 of record JAGWBW010000271.1, on the reverse strand, counting down.
CCGATGAAGACAGCAGCGGAAAAGGATATGGCCAAAAATGCGGTATCAAAAGGAATTTCCATTTGTACCTGAAGTAAATTACTGAAAGTGCCAAACAAAAAATGGGAAAAACAAAATGCCAGGAGCAAAGCAATTATAGAGATCAGAATCGACTCAGTAAGAAATTGAGCAACAAGATTGTTTGGGTGTGCACCAACAACCTTTCGAACCCCTATTTCTTTTGCCCGAAGTGTCGCCCGCCCCGTCGAGAGATTGACAAAATTAAAACAGGCAATGACTAATAAAAAGCTGCTGATCAACCCCGCAAAATACAAACGATTAATGTCTCCATAATCAAAAGTCAATCCACCGCCGGGACGACGAATGTTGTACATTTGAGATGAATAGAGATATATTTGATTAAAAGGCTGAAGATGATATGCGTTTCTCGCAGCAACCTCTTTATCCATATACTGCGTGAAAATACGCTGAATGTTTTTTTCAAAAGCTGCAATGGCAACACCTTCACGCGCGCGCACAAATGTTTCTATGAAACGGTACCCTCTGGTACGCCAATTTGCCCAATGATGATGAATCCGAGCAGCAGATGACTGCGTAGCCAGGAGATCAAATTGAATTGTGCTGTTGTTGGGTTTAAAAAATACCCCACAAATACGATAATCAGCACTCAAGCCTGTTTCTTCAATTCTAAGGGTTTGACCAATCGGATCACGGTCTTCAAAGAGTTTTTCCGCCAATGTTTGAGAAATCACCAAAGAACCTGGCGAACGAGCCAGGGTTGCTGCATCACTCCTCGCAAAAACATGTGGAAACGTATCCAATACGTTGTCATCAGCCAGACAAAAAATCTGAGAAAGTACTTTGTCTCCCGAACTCACGAAAACCTCTCGACGCAACAATCGGGTGACATCCAATACTTCCGGGTATTCATTCTGCAAAACACCAGCTAATGCACCAGAAGTACGAGTCGTGTAAAGCAGTTGATTTTCGTTGCCCACCGTTGAGCGAATTACGCGATACAAATTTTCCGTATTTGGAAATTGTGTATTAAAACCGAGTTCCCAACGAATGTACATTGCAATGAGAATGACACACGTCATACCAATTGCAAGCCCCAAAACATTAATCGCCGCGTGAAATCGCTGACGCAACGAACTGCGAATTGCTATCGTCAAATAACTCTTAAACATAAGTCTATCTCCAATGATCTTAGAAATCGTTCAATGAGCTATATATTTGACCATTCTATAGAATTTCTCGTTTCATAACATCCATGATCTGATACCAACTGGGTTATTAAAGAAGTCCCAGATGATCCAATTTATGCCGAAGATCGTCGGTTCCAACATAGGTGTGTCCGGCTATACCCAATCTCGTCGCTGCTGCCACATGCCCGGCGTTGTCATCTATAAACAGAGCCTGTTCTGGAGTTGCTTCCACGGTATTTAGGGCTGCGAAGTAGATGTTGGGATCGGGTTTTGCAAACCCGACCTCTGAGGAGTTGATGATGTAATCAAAATCCTCGGCGATGCCCAATTGCCGAAGGTCTGAGGGCAACCTCGATGTCGCATTGCTGATGAGGACTAACTTAGTCTTCTTTCGACAAGCCCGCAAGATCCCCAGAACCTCCGTATCGACTTCTCCTGGCGATGCAGACCAGAGTTCAACCGCGCGTTCCGCGTTGGTGTTAGGGAAGTCCTGGCTGAGCAGGTCCGCAATTCTCCGCCGCCACTCATCGTCAGAGATTTGTCCTGTGATCACCAGGGGGAGTAAGTCATCTGAGAACGCAGTT
>JAGWBW010000271.1:0-1150 GCA_021295695.1 Candidatus Latescibacterota bacterium | reverse complement strand
GCGTTGTGGGCTTCTCAATCAGGTTCGACAGCATTCTCCAAAATGGTAAACTTGCGCCAATCAGAGTCGATTTCTGCTTGAATTCCATACGGAAGAACGAACATCGGATCTGTGTGTCCGAAATCCATCCGCGTAATTATGGGGAGCGAAGTCAATCCTTCCTCGTCAGCGACTATCTGAAGTATGGCGTCGTCATAAGCATGAAATGAATCAGGCGACAACTCGTGGCCACCTGGTCTTCCAAAGAGAATCCCACTCAAAGATGGAAGAATATCCATCGCAGCAAGAGACCGGAAAAATCTGGTTACCGTACTTGGCGGCGGTGTTTCTTCAGACGTTTCGATAAAGAGTATCGCGCCTTCCCACACTTCCTTGTTAGGCCAAACGTCTGTACTTCTTATCCAGTTGAGAACTTCGAGGCAACCACCTATGAGGTGTCCTTCCACTTGCCCTTCTCCCTGGAGATACTGCCAACCCGCAGAGCTTTGAAGGGTCCTCTTTCTTTTTTGATTCGCAGGATTTGCCCAGTCAAGACGTTCGACGGTCCAGCCATCTCGATTCTCCGGTATTTCACCAATATTTCCAGAATTAAATAAGGTTCGTCTAACGGAGTTCACCATGTAGGGAAACAACCTACCGTTCTCGGCAAATCCTGCCATAATTGCTGGACCATAAAAGGAGACAATGCCCGCCTTTAGGCACGCAAAGTGGGAAACGGTTGTATCGGAATATCCCACGAAGGGCTTCGGATTCTTCCTGATAAGATCAAGGTCCAGGTGACGAAGAATTCTAATCGAGTCATCGCCGCCAATAGTCGATATAATTCCTTTGATTTCTGAGTTTGAAAAGGCTTCCATCAAGTCATCCGCACGCGCTTTTGGATTCTCAGAGAGCCATTTTGGCTCTCTGAGTGTATGAGGCATCTCGATCACGACCAGACCAAATGCTTCTTCCAGTTGCTTTTTTCCAGCTTCATATCGATGTGGAATTAGCCCCGGTCCACCCCATGACAGAGATACAGTGGCTACCTTATCACCCTCTTGCAGCTTTGGTGGTTTAGTAAGCGATGGTTTCATTATCAGATAGCCCGTAAAACCTATCGGCTTTAGCGATGGGAAGCAAACGCGAGTTAGCGAGCGTTGTTTTGCAA
>JAGWBW010000270.1 GCA_021295695.1 Candidatus Latescibacterota bacterium | reverse complement strand
GTATATCCAATATCGGGATGCTTTGCAATAAGAGTCAACTTTCAAACTGTGTTTGGTGGTGTCGGTGATCATTTGGTTTCCACCAAACAACCATCAAACAACCGTCAAGCAAATGACCGTCAATTAACATAATTTTAATAAAATAAATAAGTTAAGTGAAATTTACAGTTTCTCGGTTCCCTGTGTGTCAATTACCTATCAATTACCCGTCAATTACCGAATGGCAATTCAGCCCCAAAAGAGCAAATAATTCTTCATCTTATGCAGGTTTTTTTTGCAATACCGATTCGCTACTATAGCAATTTGTTCATCAACCCGTAGCATTCACATTTTCAAACCATTCGTTTATCGCGGAAAACAACAAAGAAGCAGTATCGAGAACTTCGTCCGAAAGTGTAGTTCCTTCTTCCGCCCATGAAGACACCAAATGTAAGGCGACCGAAGCCTTCCATCCCTCCGGTAAATCGCGTGCTTGACGTTTAGCCGCGGCCTTAATCTGACTCGGCAGACTTCCTGCTGAACGATCTGCCTGATTTAGTTTCAGTCCGTTGTCCAAAACAGCTTCGAGTCCCTTAAGTACAAGACACTCACCCAGAATATCCTCTATCTCGACCTCTTCACCAGGTCGGTTCAGCACGTCATCCAGCATCAGAATCCCAGAGTTATGATCAACATAAAGTTCTTTCATCAGCGCATTCTGGCGAGCGTGTCCCGCGTCATCACCATCCAAAAGAACCAAAGGCCGAACCTCATGACCGAGAAACATCGACGCAAAGTGTCCGACATGTTTCGTGCCACCGCAGGGCGTGATGTAGATATCATCCGGTAATGCTGTCCGACCCGATTTCGCGCATTGCTGCGATAACGCATGTAGGTAGTAAAAGTCGCTCATCCCCTCTACCAATACGTTCTTGTGATGCTGGAAAAGCCCACGCATCATCGCGTATCCAGCGGCGGCTTGCAGCGGGAAAATCGTCTCTCGGTCCTTCGGCCATGTCTCAGCCGTGATACACGAATGGCCAGTGTCGTCCTCCGTAACCGGTCTGACCCGATGCAAGTGTTCACCGTCTATCAGGAACGGCGAATGAGTCGTGTAGGCAAGCTGGTTGGTTTCCGAAAGTTTCTCGAAGAACGTGATCAATTTCTGTTGTGCGGTAGGATGCAGGTGCAAACCAGGCTCGTCAAGGAGAAGAATAGCGTCCTTGTGCCCATATTCGGATTCTACGAGAAATACAAGATAAAACGAAAAGAACCACTGGAACCCCTTACTGCGGGCTTCAAGCTCGATTTGCACATCTTCGCGACGATCATCGGCAATCCAGATTCGAAAATAGTCCCCGTCGGCTTGATAGTGAATTTTGTGGCGACGCTGCGACCACCATTCCGAAAATTTCTTGCTGATGTCAATTGAAGCGGAATTCAATTTAATCGCACGCTCATCTATGCGCTGTAGATCAGCGGCAATCTGTTCAGGTTCCACATGGAAGCCTCGGTGCCGGGCTTCAAGGGTATGCACATCACCAAGCTCCCTTATTTCTTTCGGATCAAGCCCGACATGTTGGAACAGGGCGTTAATAGTACGCACGCGAGAATTGTTCGGATCCTGCTCCAGATCTTCAATAAAGTGAGGCAGCCAGATGGCACTGCCCAGAATGCCATAATTCTCAAAGTAGATCAGAACGGGGAGATTTTGTTTGATCATTTCGTCAATTTGATCTATAACTGAAGGTTCCTTTGCCGCGTCGAGAACCGGTTCAATCGCTTTTTGCAAAGCTTCTACCATATCAGCAGTTTGGGGATTGCTATAGTTCTCCACTTCCGCACGCAGAATACTCAGCCGCTCCACTCCTTCGTCACCTCGAAGATCATCTTTATCCTTCAGTTTGTCCTTCCAACCTGTTGTCCAATTGACCAGTTCTGTACGCTGTGCTGCGGTGGCTTCCGCCTGATCAATGTCTGGTGATACAAGCCTACGGGCACTCGACGCGAAGGTATCAAGTGCACTAAGCACTGATTTCGGTGTAAGCGGGTTCGTCTCTATCGCGGATGCATACTCAAACTTGAGAGTTCCATCGTAGTAGCGGGTTGCTGTGACCTTTTTGGGAGATTTCTCTTCTTCCTTCAGTAGCTTCTCAATCTCCGTCCTAAGTCCTTCTGGAATCTCAAACTCAACCTTGCAAACAGGCCAGTATTCACCTTTCGAGCCGTTGGAAACGTAATCGCGTGTGTAGCGATCTCGCGGGAACTCACGCTGCGGCTCATAAGGTTCCGGCGTGGCAGGATTAAATTTGTGTAATGCCTTAAGCAGTGCCGTCTTACCCGACTCATTACGGCCAACAAAAGCAGTGACTTTCTCCAGCGATATCCAGCCACTGTCATCAATATTGCGAAAATTCTGTACTCGAAATCGAATAGCTTTCATAAGTAATTTCCTTTGTCTGTTTCTCCCATCGCATTCAGTGACTTCAGTGTGTCCGCTTCGTCGGGCAGATCTGCCGCTACCTCGCGCACATCTACCCGGCCCGTAACCACATCGGCAACCAGCCGCGTGCGGTATTCGCCCAGCAACTCAATTTCTCGCCGCGCACGATCAATGGCGGCGTCAATATCGGCAGTCGCCTTGTCGAGATATGCGACAATAGCGGCTTGTTCGGGGATAGGTGGGACAGGTATCATCAATGAACCGAACTTTTCTGCCGTAAAATGGGCTATCGTTGCCTTGTTGTTGATCGCGTCAAACCAACCAGTTTTTGAAATTGAACTCATCATATACTGCAAATAATCATTCCTACTGTTTCCTGATGACCTTACACGGTGAAGGGCGTTTTGAATGATATATCCGGGCGGCACTTCTTCAACGAGACTACATCGTCCACCTTCGCCGCCTTCACAGACAAGGAGATCGCCTGCTCGGATACCAAACCGTTCAATTTCATGTGGACTCGCCCACATTGTCGGCGCATCAGTTGTACGAATAAAAAACCATTGAACATGTTGCGCCTTCAGATAAGGCACTGCAATGTCTGTTGGAACGTTTGGGCCATTCTGCATGACCGCAGCAACGCCCCAATGCGCTGGCACATCACCAAGCCACTCAACGCCAGAGGGCGTGAGGCGCACATCGGGGTCAAGGCCGCGCGTGACTGCGTGGTGGATGACCGCCTGCCGATATTCCTCCAACAGTTCGATGAGTCGCTCCCTGCTGCTGATGTAGCGGCGGATGCGCTCGTCAGCCTGGTCGAGATATTGGAGGATGGCGGTTTGTTCTGGAAATGGTGGAACCGCAACTTGAAACGAACCGAGCCGACTTTCAGCGATTGCTGGATATGCAATTCCAACCGAGTTAGCCGTTACTTGATCAATGAACGAATTGTTCTGAGTCAAGTAACTTACAAATTTTGGCAAGGTTCCCTGACGTGGAGAAAGAACTACAAAACCTGTTGAACATATAAAATTATTTTTTGCATCCTCGGCGAACCAAACTGCCCTGAGATAGGTCCTCACAGTAGAAATAATTCTGTCTCCGTCCTTAACTACACGTCTTGCTCTCGATGGGGCCAAGGCGAAACGAATTTTTTGAGGCTTTTCTATCAGTACGCCTGTACCAACTGAGCCAATGTCGATATATCGAAATTCAAAGTTAGGATCGGTTGTTTCTGACAGTACAACCTCGTTAATCCCCAGCCAGTGCTTTAGTGGAAACACATCCCAATGCGCCGGTACATCACCGAGCCATTCGACGCCGGAGGGTTTGTAGTTTGGGTAGGGTTGGAGTTCATTGATCATGATGATTGGGAATTATATACAAAAGGTCCCGAGGCGATAAACTTTTATTTGGGAATATCAGATTTGACAGAATTGGTATACATTATAGCCACGCTGTACTGTCACTACACTCATAAGAATAAGCGTAAGGGTTGGAGAGTACCATTGAACTATCACAAACGGGAAAGATAGTGTTTGTGGTCACACTGCTCCTGCATCATTTCAGGCTTTTTTTCTGTGAAACCTCTGCGATAACTCCATATAAGTTTTCAATAGTATGCTCAACAATATTTATTGCGGTCTCAATTTCCTTTCTTTCAGGTATCGCCAATTCATGAACCGCCACATTGCCCATAAATCTAAGCTGATGTAGTGTATCCGCATGGTTTTTACTCAAAACCCGGCCTGCACACATTTCATCAATTCGTTTGTCTAAAAACAGTTCTGAACTGACATTAGGCATTTTGTCCTTGCAAATCGCTTCAATAAGTGAACGCAGTCCCATAGCACAGAAAAGTAATTTGTTATGGTTGAGACAAAAGACAGTATCGTAATATAAATTAGCAATATCAGGTGGGATATTAACAATATTCTTGTATTCACGATAGTTGCGAGTCTCCTCGGGATACCGATAAGAATATGTACCTGTTGATATAGCTTTGCCATTATTTACTGTTTCTGAGAATCCGTTTTTTACGAAACTGAGATATTCACAACCTTCACACTTTACTATTACTCCTGTAAATACTTCTTCTCTAAGTCCTTCTTTAACTGTATAAACTCTACGGGTTGTATGATGTTTAACTGCAATATGGTTTGTTTCCCTTTTACAATCATTACAATAATAAAATTCCTCTGTGTGTCCATTTTTGTCTAAATGTATCATTAGTTTATCGCCCTTACGTATTTCACAAATACACTTCAATTTTTTAAGCAACTTTATTATAAAACATTGAAAATAATTGACTTTACATCAATTTCAAGCACTTCCGAAAAGGTATTTCACTTATTGACCTGTTCAAAATATTTCCCGATGATAAAACCGCAGAAAAATGGTTTATTCAGACGCGATAGCGCGGTAAGCCTGGCGAGGGTGGTTAGGCTTGTCTGGAAAGCGCGGCTCAAGTTCTCCGATATGCAC
>JAGWBW010000269.1 GCA_021295695.1 Candidatus Latescibacterota bacterium | reverse complement strand
GCATCATCAGATGAATCTGATGCGCCTTATGCTCAACCTCTTTGTACGCCTGATGAAACTGGTCTGACGGACGCAAATATCCGCGCTCCTCCAGATAAACAAGCCTGTCTAACATACAACGCTTGTGCTCCCAAAGCGTGAACAGATGCCGCCGATCCCACAAACGAGGATGGACAAACAAATGCGTAAAGTAATCTCGCAAGAGCCTATACGTCGCCATCCCAAAGACGCCATCAACTGGCTTACGCAACGTCCGATAGTGAACAGACGGATTCTCAGAATAGACGTAGGCTCGCAACTGGTCAATGACAGCGTCAATGTCAAACTCATAGACACCGTCCTCATTATACTCAAAAAGATCTATCCGGTACGATCTGCGTTTCTCGGGATCAATCCAGCGAAACGCCGCTTCAAAATCTGAATATGCAACCTTTGAAACAGCGTAGTCCCGTGCTCTATTGAATCCCAGAGTCTCAAGTGTTTCCGTTTCGTCATCGTATCCGAATACCAGAATAGCATGTGGATGATGTATCTTCTCATAAAATGGCGTATGCGGCAGAAAATACTCGTCGGCCATCAACTGGACATAGAAGCCCTCATCAATCTGGTCTCGAATAAACGGCACAATCTGGTGATAGACTCTGACGATTGATCGCCTCGGAACGGTATAGATAGACAGCCACGGCGGGAAATACGGTCCCTGAAAATAGAAGTTGAATCGGATATTGTGTTTGCTCTCCTGTAACATGTCAACGGCGAACAGTTGGATGTAATTGCAGAAGAACCAGGGAATATAATCATCCTGAAGCGACATAATCGAAAGCCGATAGCCATGGCGGGGATAACCGTGTATGGGTGGGAATAATTGGATGGGAAGCGATTTCTTCATACTACGACTCTCGTGTGGGGCTGTCGCATTTTTCAACTTACCAAAACGCACTCACGCACAGACCGGATATAATCTTCAATCGTCTGCACACTTTTAAAAACCTCGGCACTCAGGTCTTCATCAGAGATTTCAAAGCCAAATTCATCTTCTATACCCACGACGAGTTCTACCATTGCCATTGAATTAAGACCCATTTCACCACCAAAAAGTATGTCTGAATCTCCTATCTCTTCAGGCGCAATTTCAAGATTTAACGCACGCACAATCGTCTGTTTTATCTGCGGCTTTAGATCATCATTCATACATCCCCTCCTCTGCAAAGTAGCTTATGATGACGTCAACCATCCTCTGTTGCCCCTCCTCTGACACAATTTCTATGGCTGGCATCTCAAATCTATCCTCCAAATATGCCAATTTCTCTTTGATTTCTTCTTTTGACATTTGACGTGGGCTAATCAGTGTTCGGCCATAAGCAGCTGGGATGTGTTTTTCTTTGTCACTCATTGCGAGGCATAACACGGGTCCTTTGGTAATTGCCTTGAGCGTATTCATCGTATCGCGTATATACTCGCCATCATCAACACTATTCACGACCAATATATTGGCATCGGGTTTTGTACCCAGCATAAAAGCAAGTGTTGAAAGCGTATGATTTCCCGGCTCATGGACATCATAAGGGATACTTCCCGACTGCGCCCCGACAAGCATTAAATCTGGTTTCTTATGGGCACAGACCTCGCGCATTTTGAAATCCAGATAGGGCGCGTGAAACTGTATTGGAAATTGCAGTGGAGAAGCATAGCCCGTTGGAAATGCCACATCCATGCCAAATAACTGAGAATGGTGCTCGGTACCGATTTGCCCAACCTTATATCCTGCTTTAATCAGCTTTGACCTCAAGGCGAGTTGAACAGTAAACTTACCCTGTTGAGCACTCGTGCCAAAAACACCGATAACTGGCACATCAACGGCTGGATAATCGTGAGGCTGAAGTGTTATAAGCAGATCGTTTTGATGAATGTCGGGCGAATAAATCCAGAGATTCTTTTTGCGTGCCTTATCGATCAGATCTCTTAAATCCTTCTGGTAAACGGATAAAAAGCTGAACACATTTAAGTTGGCATCAATGGCCTTCTCAATACTCTCGCGCAGGACATTCTTTTTTGTAATTCGACTCAGTTCATCTACATAGCCCAGAATAAGCGTATCAGCCTCTTTCAATATCTCTTGAAAACGCGGCTGAACCCGTATGCCAACGGGCGATATGCCTATCGCTTCGCCAGCATCTTTCCCAACATAACCTTTGGCAATGGGATCAGCGATACCCACAATTTCAAAATTTAGTAATTCCCGAAAACGCATCAGGCCATGCATTTCCTTGTTATAGGGATAAATAGCTGCTCTTTTGATCTTGTTTGGATCAAACGATTGAGGCGTTGGGAGGGAGCGGATCTTAAGACCTGGCGAGATTTCTTGCTGCACTTCTCGACTGGCATTCACTTCCAATATGTGTCTGATCTCATTCAGATTGGCTTTGGGAAAGGCTTGTCTGATTAACGCAATAATACCCGTGATATGAGGCGCAGCAAAGCTACTACCTTCAACAATATGCTCTCGCCCACCTGCCCAGAGAACGCGCTGAGTTCTTCCAGGTGCGATACATTCAATAGACTCTCCTGCACGAAACAGATAATTGTAACGCCCTTTTATCTCCCCCGTTTTCACACCGATCACATTGGAAAAATAGGCGGGATAACTCTCCTGCCCTGAATTGTGTTCGGCAGCGACTATTACAATGCCCTTTTTCGTTGCCACCTTACATACATCCAATAAAGCCTGTTTGACCTGCGCGTCCGTCGTGCCAAGACTCAAATTGATGATATCGACGTTCTGATCAATTGCCCAGCGAATGGACTCAACGAGAATTTTTTGTTCAACAATCAGAGATTGATCGAAGATTTTTATAGCATATAGCTCTGTATCAGGAGCCTTCTTTTTAATAATGCTCGCAACCGCCGTGCCATGCCCAGATGTGTCTCGATAGTCTTGAGATGTATGGACATTACCCGCAGAAAACTCAAAACAAATTCCTGCGTTCACATGCTGCAATATTTTATGAGAACGATCAACCCCGCTATCAATAATTGCAACCTTGACACCTTCACCGTTTAGATCATGGAAATTGCATTTGTATTTCATTGGGTAGCCCACTGTTGTCCACACACCATCTTCGATACGCTCACTCTGCATCAGATGGCCTGTGCTGAACGGAGAAGCGAAGCAAAGGA
>JAGWBW010000268.1:11730-13812 GCA_021295695.1 Candidatus Latescibacterota bacterium | reverse complement strand
AAAAATCGCTCGGATACCAGGGCGTGGTCAATTTTGCCCAGGCGACTCAGCGACAAATCCCGCAAGCTACCGCGCACGGAATCGCCCACGATCAAAGCACCCGTCAGAACAGCCGTCGCCACTGACACACCGAGCACAACAGCCAGATTAATCCGCCAGAAATAAATCAGACTTCGACGCACATCCCCTCCTGCAGATCAAATCGCCGCTCAAAGCGATGAGCCAGTGCCGAGCTGTGCGTCGCGCAGATCAGAATATTATTTTCGCGCTTGTGCAATTCAAATAGCAGATCGGCTATTTCTTCTGCTCGCGCCCCATCCAGGCTACCCGTTGGTTCATCGCACAAAAGCAATGCCGGGGAATTGATGAGCGCACGCGCAACAGCTGTGCGCTGTCGCTCGCCACCGGATAATTCAGCGGGCCGGTGATCAAGGCGGTGCGACAAGCCCACGCGATCAATAATCTCTCGGGCGCGGTCTCGCGCATCGCCATTTCTAAATGCCAGCGTTGGGATCAAAACATTTTCCAGAACCGAGTATTGCGGCAAAAGATGGTGCTCTTGAAACACAAATCCAATACCCCGATTTCTAAACCGCGCGAGTTCGATTTCCGACAATGCGAAGGGATCCTGGCCTTCAATTTCGAGGCTTCCCTCAGATGGTTGATCCAGCGTACCCAGCACATGCAATAAGGTACTCTTTCCCGACCCCGAAGGTCCCATAACACTCAGCGATTGCCCTGCCGCTATTTCAAAAGATATAGCATGCAGAACATTTACATCGCCAAAGTGTTTAGAAAGATTTTCAACTTTTAGTGCCATTTTGTACTCCATCGTCATTCCGGCGAAATCCGGAATCCAGATCAATCAGCTTCTATATTCTCGTCCGCGACCTGAATTTGATCCGCAATAAAATCTGGGATCGGTATGGACCTGATCTTTTCACCGGGATTGCATATACAACATACCGTACTCAATTTTCCGCTGGCAATAGCCGTCTCACCACGAAAAAAATCAAACCGATAGGTCAGCGATTTTGTACCCTTGCGTATCACCTTCAGATGAATATCCAGCACATCTTCAAATACGGCCGGACTGAGATATGTACACGTTGCCTCCAACCTCGGCCATCCAATTTTATTCCCCTTCCATTCTGCTGAAACACTCGTACCCAACGAGCGCAAAAAAGCGTGCTCGGCTGCTTCCATAAAGACAAAAAACCGGGAAAAGTGTACAATCCCGGCCATGTCCGTATCGGAAAATTCTACCCTGCGAGTGGTGTGAAATTCACTGTGCATAATTCTTTCTGTCAAGACGAAGGTTTAAATAAGGTCACCAGACACCCTCCCAGCGCGGCCAATATAATACCCAACACAAATTGCCAGTTCAAACCGCCCCATCCACCTGCTGGCGGATGCATAATGAGAGAGACGACAGCATTGACCATAGGCGCGCCAGCAAAGACAATGGACATAACCACGGGTGGCGTCCCCTTTGCGCCAAAGGCGAGGAGCACACCAAACGCGCCAATAGCACCCACAGTGCCAGCCAACAATGACCATGTCAGCCCCTTTGTCGGAAATGACCAGTCCGATCCGTTGATCGCCAGCACGATGAGAGATCCAATAACAGCCGTCACAAGATAGGCAATACCCACAAACAGAAACGCCTTATAGCGTCCATTTTCGGGATCACCCATAGCGAGCTGCCCGGTATGCAGAAAAATCCCGTATAAACCCCACGATCCCACAGTCAACAACGCAAAAATCAACCACGTAAGTCCAGAAGATGAAGTCGGCATTTGCCCCCCCGTGTTAAGTTCAATCCGTCACATACCGACGATATACCGCCAGTGTTGCTTCTGCCATATCGTCGTCGCTAAAATTTTGATGTACTGCTTCTTTGCCTTTTTGCCCCATCGCCTCTCGCCCTTCTTTGTCCTGCATCATCCGCAGCAGCCCTGCCGCCAATGCCTCTGAAGAATCTGGCTCTACCAGAATTCCCCCACCTGTTTTTTCAATCCATTCTGGAAAAATACCGTGCCGGGGCTGAACAACGGGAACGCCATTGGCCATAGCTTCGAG
>JAGWBW010000268.1:7514-11518 GCA_021295695.1 Candidatus Latescibacterota bacterium | reverse complement strand
GAAACGCATCAACCAGCACATGCAAACCCTTCTCGGGACATATTCGGGCGAGATAACCAATCGCAAAAGGCAATGGATCTGGCTTTATATCGCTTTCCCCATGCCCATCTAATTTGATACCCAAAGGCGCAACGTGCATTCGATTGCGCGGCACATCGAGATAATCGGCCATAAAATCGGCATAATAATCGCAAGTGGCGACAAATCCATCGACATCCTTTGCTCGGTCTTGTAAGCACTGCCGCGCGTCCGACTTGTAAGGCTCTATCAATCCTTCGAGGAAAATATCTTCGCCTTGCAGACGAGTTCTCGTTTCATTTCTCTGGCCATGCCCAAAAACATGGAATTGGTCAATTGCACGAGATCAGGCTGGAAATCCTCTTTCAACCAGCGCACCAACTTTGCGAGTTCTTTTTTTTGCGGGCCTTCTTCCCCTTCTAAAACCGATACCGTGAGCGCGCCGAGGTCTTCAGCACGGGTTGATCCACTAAAACGGGCGAGACTATTGAGCAGTGTTCGACTGTTCAATAACCGATCAATAAAATAAGGCGTATGCCGAAAAATACCCATTTTCTGCTGGAGATAAACATTGATACCACCGTAAAATACCCGATCAATACTCGCGCCCGGTTCATCGGTACGCAGCGGCGTGTACGTTGGAATAAGCGCGAAATCTATCCCCTTGCGCTGGAGAGCAGAGGCCAGCGCATTGTCGTGAATACAACTGCCACAATACATGCCCGCGGCACCAGCGGCAATATAAGCAATTCGCATATACAGCAATCCCGTTTAAGCAGATATCTCAGAGTAGGCCCCATAGGCTCAAAAATAGGGGTGACATCCTCGCGATAGACATTGCCTTTTAAGATATTGATAACGCCATCTATACATTCTGGATGCGATTTTAAAAATTTGGCAAAACTGAAATCTTTGGTATAAAAAGCATAGACCAATTTGCGAATCGCCTCCATGCCCGGAAGAAATTCTGGTCCCCATTTGCCGAGTTGCTCGGCAGAGAAATCGCGCTTTTCAATGGCTTCGTGAATCGCATCGGCGGCCATCTCGCCCGATTTGAGCGCGAGGAACACACCCGAGGAATAAACGGGATCGATAAAACCAAAAGCATCGCCCACCAGCACCCATCCCGTACCCGCGACAGTATTGGATCGGTATGAAAAGTCCTGCGTGACTTTCATGGGAAATAACTGCTCGGCTCCCGCGAGCCGTTCTTGCATGCGGATGCACTTTGCCAACTCTTCTTCAAAAATTTCCTGGGGGCTTCTCTTGCGGTTCTGCAACAGATAATCCAATCCCCCAACAACGCCCACGCTAACCACATCATCTGGCAACGGGATGTACCAGAACCAGGAATCCTTGTCTTGCGTATGTAAAATCAGCGTTGCACCCTCATCAATACCCTCATCGCGGAACGCGCCTTTGTAGTGCGTGAAAATGGACGCCTTTTTGAGCTTTGGTTCAATCGTCTTGATCTTTAGCCTTCTCGAAATAAGCGCGCTTCGTCCCGTCGCATCTACGATGACACTGGCAGACACGTCTTTGATCTGTCCATCGCGATATTTTACCTGAACACCCGTTGCCCTATCCCCGCTAAAATGCACCTGATGCACACTCGCCCCCTGCTCAACTTCGGCACCTTTCTCGCGGGCATTGTCCAGCATCATAAGATCAAATTCGCTGCGCAGCACCTGATATGTGATGGAACTCTCGTGGGGATCGTGTAAGTGAAAATAAAATGGCGCAGAGCCTTTTCCCGATCCGCTAAAAAATTGAACGCTGTATTTTTTGACAAACGCACTTTTTTTCAGCTTGTCCAGCAGCCCCAGTCGTTTGAATGACCAGTACGTACCCGGCATCAGAGATTCGCCGATCTGAAACCTGGGAAACTCCTCCCGCTCCACCAACAGCACGCGGTGACCGTATTCAGCGACCAGCGCAGCTGTCGTGCTCCCCGCAGGTCCCCCACCAATAACAATGACATCGTAGTGATCTGAGATCATAGAAACGCTTTCTATTAAATTAAACTCGATGATCCGTAAACCGTCTCGCTTTAAGTTCAAATCTCGGCAAAGTATTGTGCGGCACGGTTTGAACGCCGGCGCGTATGCCCAGAATATGTCGCACCTCTCTACCTATCGCATCGGAAATTGCCCCCTGATCTCCTCCATTTAACTCGATGCGAATTTGCATATCATCCATTTCACCTTGTCGGTAGATATCCACCGCAAATTCTGTCACTTCTGGAAATTCCCGCACGATATTTTCAATCGCACTGGGATAAAAATTGACACCGCGGATAATCAACGCATCATCAATACGCCCAATCACGCCCCCTTCCAGACGCGAGAAACTCGAACCGCAATCACATATTCCCGCATGCAGCTTCACGCGATCTCCCGTGCGATATCGAATAACGGGCATGCCAGCGCGTCCCAAATTGGTGAGCACCAGTTCTCCCTCCTTCGCATGTTCACCCGTATCGGGATCAATCACTTCGCAAATAAATTCGACTTCGTTGATATGCATGCCATCTCGAAACGCACATTCAAATCCCCACGCCCCCACCTCAGTCGCCCCTGCGTGGTCGTAACAACGCGCGCCCCAGGCCTGCTCAATGCGTTGTCTGGTCGCAGGCAATCCCGCGCCGGGTTCGCCTGCGTGAATCGTGGTCTGAACACTCCCGCCTGCAATATCTATACCTTCTGCCTCTGCCACCTCTGCCAGATGTAGAGCATACGTCGGCGTACAGACAAGAACAGTAGCCCGATGGTCCTGAATCGCTTGCAAACGCTGAATCGAAGACATGGCCCCTCCAGAGATGGACATCGCACCCATTAAATGCGCACTCTCATGCCCGCTCCAGAATCCAATAAAAGGGCCAAAAGAAAAGGCAAAAAACAATCTGTCATTTGCCGTCACGCCCGCCCCGCGATACACATAAGTCCAGCAACGCGCAAACCAATCCCAACTCTCTACTGTATCCAACCAGTTCAAAGGATCTCCCGTAGTCCCCGATGTTTGATGGACGCGGATATAGTGATCTGGCGGAAAAGTCACGTTGCTGCCATAAGGAGGATACGCCATCTGGTCAGCTGATAATTCCTCTTTAGTCGTGAAGGGCAACAACCTGTAATCATCGCGCGTCTGAATATCCTCGGGTCGATAAATCCCCACCCGGTTCAACTTATTGCGATAAAAATCATTGCCATTCAGCACTGGAGACAGCATACTTCGCAACCGCTTCAACTGCCGCTGCCAGAGCGCATTTCGGTTTGTGGTCAAATTGGGCATAGTTCAAATATTGATTTCAAAAGCGCAATACAGGCCAAATGGATTGGCCGGAATAATTGAGGCGGAACCAAAGCCCCGCGTTTCGTATTCTTGATTGGTCAAGTTTTTGGCGTTAATACGAAATTTTATCAGCCTGTACGCATAAGACACCGAGGCATCGAGCGTCAACACGTCTCTAATTTGAAATTGATTATCCTCGGCAATAAACTGGCTGGCAACATAGCGCGCGCCAACCCCAAATTCCAACCCATTGTCAAATCCTCTCGCCGTCCACACATTAAAAATGTGACGCGGCGAAAAAGCCGCCCTATTGCCCGAACGATCTGCAAGCTGGTATGTGATCCCCGTTTGCGTAAACACGGGGACAAACTCGGCAAAGCGGGTAAGCTCCGCATTGGAAAACGCGTAGGTAAAAAATGTGTGCCAATTTTTCACGGGGCGCATCATCACTTCAAGCTCGACACCGCGAGATCTCTGATCCCCATCTTGCTGTGTGACACCCGTCGCATCGGGGATTCCGATATTGTTTTTTCTCAAATGATAAACTGCGAGGCTCGCGTGCAGACGGTTATCCAATAAATATTTTTTCGCGCCCACTTCCATCTGAAAACTCTCTTCGGTTTCTCGCGGACCCGCTACCTGACTGGAGGGAGGTGCAAAGGCTCTGCCGACATTGGCATAAAACGAGAGATCCT
>JAGWBW010000268.1:3725-7196 GCA_021295695.1 Candidatus Latescibacterota bacterium | reverse complement strand
AGTTCAAACTGATTGCCCAACACTTTCTGACGGTCGTCCAATAGAACAAGTGAGCGCAGGATGTCCAGGCTCCCCTGGGCATTGGGAAAAATGCCGCTGAACAATGTGCCCTGAGATACCCATGAAAAATCGGTATAATAGAGCTTGTTGCGAAGTGTGACCCGAGGCGATAAGCGCGACTGAAGATCGACGCGCGCCCGATAAATATCTTGGTCTGACGCATCAAAAGGCGATTGATACGATTGTGTGCGCGGCACATCTGCGACCGCTCCATTAATAATGGGCAGGCCCGAATCCGATTTGTACCTGCTGGTGACATATTCAAAATTGGCAGTCACTGTGGTTTTGTCACTGGGCCGCCAGGTCACCGCGGGATTCACGGCCCACAAGCCGCTGTCTTTATCGTCTCGATAACTGTCAGACACCTGGCGTAACGCATTGACGCGCAAGGCAATACCCTGATCGATATCCGCCCAATTTGCATCCACAGTTCCGCGCCCTGTTTTGTAGGGACCATAAGACCCCCCGACCTGGAACGCATTCGTAAAAATCGGTTGTTTGCGACTCAGGTTCACCGATCCAGAAAGCGGATTGCCGCCGTATAAAAATGCGCCCGGTCCCTTGAGTACCTCCACCCGATCCAGATTGTATAGATTGTAAAACGTGGCTTCCGGCTCCGATGCGCCATCGGTGAGCACCAGCCCACTGGAGAGTGAATCGAACCCGCGAATGATAAAGAAATCCGTAACACCAAATACAGTTTGAATATTGACGCCACTTACATTCCTCAGTGCATCTCCCAAAACCACACCGCTTTGATGTTGAAACAACCCGTGATTAACAACCCCGATACTCGCCGGAGTCAAACGGATTGGAATGGGAACCTTCGTCGCAATAGTACTCACCGTGGGAACTTTTTCCTTGCTCTCCGTCACCACAATCTCTTCCCCCGCATAAACGGGCAGTTCTTCCTCCTCCTTCTGCTCTTTCTCTTCCGTATTCTCAGCCAAAATAGGACTGCCAATCATGCCCAAAACACAGACAAAAATTAAAAGCTGTCGAAAATAACGCATAGCGGCTTCTCCTGTTGTCAGATATCGGTCCCCCGGCCTCTTCCGACTATTACTCGCTCTCTTCGGGCATAGATTCTGCCCGTGCGTCCGATACATCCATGCATACAATCTTGTACATATCGCGCACAAAAATTTTGCCATTAGCGAGGGTTGGTGGTGTCCAGCATTTGCCCGAAAGCACCTGTGCACTGGCCTTTTCTCGGAAACCCGTGGGCGATGCGTCTGCCAATGCGAGTTTGCCTTTATCGCTCAAAATGATCAACTGTCCATCGGCATAAATAAGCGATCCTTTGCCATACCCCCGGCGTTTCCACTGTTCTTTGCCAGTCTTCGCTTCAATACATTTCAAAATTGCGTTGTCAAAACCGTAGATATAATCGCCGATCAGGAGCGATGTGCCAAAATGGTTTTTCATACCGCGGATTTCCCACACTTTTTTAACGCTCAGGCCTTCTCCCTGCTGTGCGATTTGCAACAGAGCTGCCCCGTGATCATAACCCGAAGAAATAAATATATGATCTGGGGGCACAAAAATTGGCGTAGCAACATTTAGATCATACGATGTCTGCCAGGGAAATCGCCAGTAAAGCGATCCATCGGTGGGAGAAAGCCCAACCGCGGCTTCGCCCGAAACAAAAACCACCTGACGAATACCTGCAATATCTACAGCAATGGGCGATGAATAAGACACGATATCTCGTTGAGACGCCCACTTGGCAGCACCATTTGTCTTATCCAGAGCGATAAATGTCCCTTGCCGTGTCCCCACCTCTAAGAGCAACAAGTCATTTTCGACCAGCGGCGAAGTCGAAAACCCGAATTTGGGCACGCGACTACCCATTCCATCGTAGAGATCGACCAGCCACAGCTAACCAGCCTTCGGCACTGAGCACAAAAACCCGCTCGCCATCTACAGTAGGCTGCGAACGGGGACCGTTCCCACCCTGCCGCTCATAAAATTTGGCACCTGTCCTGAAACGCCAGATTTCCCGGCCAGTTTCTTCATTCAGACAAATGACAAATTCGTCTTCACCAGCCGAGAACATCGTATAAACCCGTCCATCTGCGACCGAGATACCAGAAAACCCCTCACCGAGTTCCTTTTGCCACACAACAGTCGGCCCATCTGCTGCCCAGGTTGTCAACACCCCCGTTTCAGACGAAATACCCGTTCGGTTGGGACCCAACCACTGGGGCCAATCCGCGTGTGCGGAAGAAAAGCACAGCACAACAGCAATTAACAAATAACACCTGTATATCATAAATCCTCCATAGTTATTAATCGCTCATGTATAGCGCGAATTGCGATATTTTTCGTGATAAAATTCGGGGAGCAATTGATCGACGCGCAAAAGTCCCTCCCGGCTCAGAGTGACACTCTGTGAATCGAAATCCAGCATCTCATAATCCCTGAGTTTTTGATAGGCTTCACCAAATTGGTGCAGGATATTGACGCCAAATTTATCCTGAAAATACGCTGTTTCAATTCGCCCGAGCTTGAGTTGTAAAATCATCTCTCTAATCAGCCGCTCTTCTTCTGTCGGCACAAAAGAGCGATTGATCGGAAGTTGCCCTTTGCCAACAGTTTCGATATAGGGATCCCAATGCGTCTGGTTTTGAAAGTGCATACCACCCACATGAGAAAAAGAAGCCACACCCGTACCGATGAGATCCGCGCTGCGCCACAGGGCATCTCGATAACCAGCGTATAAGCACTCGATGTTTCATAACCCGCTTTGGCAAATTCTTCAATCGCGTAATTGTGCCAGGCCCGCTTGGTAGCCCAATCGGCGACAGGCAAACCTCCCCCATCGCGTATCGCTTTTGAATACGTCGTATTAAACGGCAATTCCATCTGATAGATAGTGACGCTATCCGCGTCGAGATCAATGGTGCCCTGCACTGTATCTCGCCACGTCTCCCACGTCTCCCCGACCATACCGGAGATTAAATCTACATTGACCTGTGCAAATTCCTGCGCCTTGACCCAGGGCATAACCCTGTAAATTTCTTTGCTGACGTGTGCGCGACCATTCTCCCGCAAAATATCGTCGTTTAAGTTCTCCAAACCCAGGCTCAAGCGCGTGACGCCAATTTCCCGAATAGCCTCAACTTTGGACTGTGAAAGCGTGCCAGGCTCGCACTCAAATGCCACCTCTTCAGCATCATCCCACGGCATCACAGCCTTGGCCCGGTCAACCAATACCTTTAAGTGCTTGACGCTAATATAAGACGGTGTACCACCGCCAAAATAAACAAAGTTCAATTTTCGCCCTGCAATACGCGGCAAGGTACTATACGTTTCCACCTCTTTTGCCAGGGTATCCAAATATGTCTGAATTTCCGTGCTATTGCGATCTGTATAAACCCGAAAATAACAGAATTTGCACCGCTTTCG
>JAGWBW010000268.1:0-3667 GCA_021295695.1 Candidatus Latescibacterota bacterium | reverse complement strand
CGTATTTTCATCGCGCCAGAAAGAGTAAGGCGGATAATTGGAAACAAACACGCTCCCAACATCTGTTTCCTTCCACACTTTGCGGGTCGTTGCCGGCTCAGGAATCTGAATTTGCTCGCTCATTCTTCCGCCTTTCCAAAACAATATAACGTGCCATCTGTTGTGCCAATAATCAGCCGCTCTCGCGCCACACTGGGCGAGGCGACAAATTCCGATCCGGTCACAAATTCCCAATCGGGTTCACCTGTATCGAGATCTATCGCCACAATTTTTCCATCCATTGTCCCCGCAAAAACGCGATTTCCCACCACAACAGGAGATGCTTCAAATCGAGAGCGGGATGTGTAGGTCCACAAAACATCGCCCGTATCGGGATCGAGTGCGTGAACCATCTTGTCGCGCCCTGCAACAATAACCCTCTCAGAGGTTACGGATGGCGATGCAAAATAGGGAAATTTCCGCTGTAGATGTTCGTATCGCCAGGCAATTTCTTTTGCCGTTAAGTCAATGCCCAAAACCTGGCTTTCATAAGTCCCCACATAAGCCCGCGTCTGATGAACGGCTGCACTCGCCCCCACATAAGCACCGAGTTCAATTTGCGATTGCTCTTTTCCACTGGCAATATCGATAACGCGCAAAAGACCGTCACAGCCCGCGATAAGTGTGTGCGCTTGTGCAATAGCTGGCATGCCATGAATATAACCATCTGTTTCTATCTTCCACAACAAAGAGCCGCTATCCGGTGCGAGGCAGTATAAGAACTGATCATAAGACCCAAACAGGACGCGCCCCTCGGCTGCATTTGCCGACGAGATGATCTCCCCATCCGTTTGAAACGTCCAGAGTGCATTACCGGTTTGTGCATCAACAGCGTGAAAAGCGCCATTGCCATCGCCGAAAAACACGGTTTTTTCAAAAACCAATGGCGACGATTTGATCTCACCCGTAGCCAAATACGTCCACTTGAAAGCGTATAGCTTTTCATCCAACCCACCCACATACACCGCGTCTTGCCAAATTGCGGCGGTGGATTCAATCCCTATTTCAACCTGTGCTCTCCACAACACATCCAGTTCAGCAGGCAAGCTACTATTTGCAACACCCGTAGATTGTGCATCCCCGCGAAAACGACTCCATTCTTCTGCCTGGACAGAAACTAAAAATATACCAAAAAACATAAACAAAAGAATCGTTCTCATTGCGGATCAATACACCGATTCGTAAAGGGCGAGAAAATCATTCTCGCCAACAGGTCTCGGATTAAACGTACCCGTCCATTGTTCAGTTGCATCTTTTGCCAGCATTGGAAGGCTATCGCGTTCTACACCGAGGTCGCGCAGTTGAAAAGGTAAATTTGCACATTCTTTCAAAAAAACGACCTTCTCGATGAGTTCCTCAACATCGAATCCAAGCCCGCGATAGCGCGTGCCTTCAGTTTCCCCGTGCCACAGCAACGCCATGTGTAATACCAAAATGTGCGGTCAATGGATTGGCACAGGCATGGGCTGCCCCCAACATGGCATTCTCAATAGCCGCGCCGGCAAAGTGTGCGCCCAAAAGCATTTTGCTCCTCGCTTCGTTATCGGAAGCATCCTTCAGCACGCTTTCAAAACTCGATGAAAGCAATTGCCACGCCTTTTGCGCGAACATCATAGAAACCGCATTGCGGCGCGTGCAAACATAACTTTCAATAGCGTGGGCAATGGCGTCTATACCCGCTGCGGCGGCGACATTTTCTGGCACACTTTCGGTTAGTGACGGATCGAGAATAACGCTTCGAAATCGCGCCTTCAGATCGCCACAGGCCATCTTGACATGGGTTTTTGCATCGGAAATAAGCGCGTAGGACTGCGCTTCGCTCCCCGTGCCGGCAGTCGTTGGTATCCCGATAGAGGGCAACATGGGTTTTGTCGCACGCCCCATACCCCAATAATCTTCCATCTGTCCGTTGTTAGTCAGGATAAAATTGATCCCCTTGGCACAATCCATCGCGCTACCCCCGCCCATACCGACGATCAGATCAATATTCCCACGCGCTTTTGCAAACGCGACACCTGCCGCTATATGCGCGGTCGTGGGATTTTCACCCACACTATCAAACACAAAAAAATCCAGGGAAGCGCGTTGAAGCACCGCAATCGCACGGTCTGCAAGCCCGGCACTTACAATCCCTGGATCGGTCACAAAAAGAATACGACTTCCGTCCAATTCTTCTGAGAGTTTCCCCAATTGCGCGAGTGTGCCCTCCCCAAACACCACACGCGCAGTGGGATAAAAATCAAATGCTTTCATCTCCTATGCCTGTTTCGCCCATTGCAGCGTCGAACAAATTGCCCTCGTGTGGTTGATCCCATGAGATCTGATGCGTGGGAATCGCGCCCACATTGAGACGTTCTACATGGGGAGAATTGAGCAATTCATCAATAAATGCACGGTCTTCTGTTATTGCGGTCACCACGAGACTCGGTCCTATCCTGTCCAGAATTTCTGACTGCGAAACTTCAACCACGCTCGCGTATGGAAACAGATATTCGGTATTTGCGAGAGGATGTTCAAAATCATCGCACCAGACAACCGTGGGATTTAAGAACTTCAATCCATCGATCTCGACCAGCCGCTCACCGCGCATTTTTTCGGTCAGATCTTCGGCTCCTGGAGTTTTGAGATGAATGTCTATCGTTGTCGAAATTTGATCGGCAAATGTGGGGTTGGTAAATGCGGCGATCTGCGCTTCTGGATCATCCAGAGGTCTGCCGACAATTTTTGCCACTCGCTCGGCGAGTGCTTCGGCAATTTCTCTGCCATGTGCGGGAACCCACACACCCGACGCATTGATGCAGGAACGACCGCCATTTGCAGTAATCGAGGCAGCCGCGATATCGAGACAGTCTTCCCAGCGATCTATCATATCTTCGCCAATAATGACCTTACTCTGCCCTGGCCCGTGAATCTCCACGCGAGGATCGCTCAGCCATGGCGCAACCGTCGCCCCGCCTCCAAAGAGCATGGAACGACCACAGCGAAGCAAAATTTCAGTGGCACCACCGTGATCCGTCGGATAAAACCCAAACGCTTCTGGCGGACACCCCGCTTCGATAAACGCCTGTGCAATGCGGAAAGGCGTCCAGGGCTCTTCGCGCCCGGGTTTTAGAACGAGAGGCACTTTGAGAGGTATGGACGGAACCCACAGGGCGTGTACCCCCGGCGTGCATCGGCCTGACAAATATAGCTGAGAGAGCGACCATCCTGATCATACCACCCCTCATCGAGCACAGCGAGGTCTAATCCGCGCGTGAGGCCCCCTAAAATAGCTTCGATTTCCGTGCATACGAGCTGAATTTTTTTCATATTCGCGCGGCAGAGGGCTTCGGGCATGCCCGTTGTACCAGACACCTGTTTGACATAGTCATCGGGCGTCTGGATATAGTCGCCAATGGGCAAATCCGCTTCTGCAAATAGACGAGCGGCTTCGCGGGTTATGCCCACGAGTTCGGATACACCCAGTCTGTCGAGCGCGTGTTTGTTCACCGCCGCTGCATTTAAGTCTTTAGCGACCAATCCCCGGTTTGCCTGACTGACCTGAACGAGCGGCTCGCCAGTTTGAATATGCGAGACTTCCTGAACACTCAGGCTCGTGTACGGTTTCCCCCCACGTAAAATCGGTAAA
>JAGWBW010000267.1 GCA_021295695.1 Candidatus Latescibacterota bacterium | reverse complement strand
CACCGAGCCAACCGGAAAATTCTCATAATGCGCGCGGGTAAGTGCCTCGCAATGGGCATAAGCCTCTGCAATCGCAATCTCGCGGGTTTTGTATGCAGTCTGTGACATAAGATGAAGATACGACAGGGGGGTGGGAAAATCAAATCAGGATATTCAGAGCCTGCACTGGAGTGGTTCTATCCAGTGATGGAAGGATGGGCAGGATACACCGTAGTAACGAAATACATCATAGCAAAAAAAGAGAACGCCCCAGCATCGTTGTGCCGGGGCGTTTTTGTATATCAGGGAAACCAATTCCCAAACGGTTTTTCTGTTTATTGGCTCACCTATCACCGCGACCAGCACGCGAAATAAGCGAGCCATGTCTCTGAGGCAGATAACATCGACATTCTTTTAGCTGGCCAAGCGTGACAAGGGTGATTGCAGTTGCGTATTAAAATACGCAAAAATACGATTCATAACATCATTGGTAACATCTTTACCAGGTTTCCGGATGGCGTCGTGTATCGCACCACTGCGATGGGAATATATAAGGTCTAACAATACACCTACGCCTCTGCCGAGAAGCACGCCCTGAGTGCGTAGATCATTGCACATCTGCTTAAAATTCCGCTCTATCTGCTCTCCATTCTTGTTTATGGTATAAATCTCCTTGCCTGTCACAGGCTCATAAACAGTCTTGATCAGCGTTTCAACGACCTTTCCGCAAAGCATGATCGTCGCCTGATAACACTGATTCTCGTAGCAGACAGAAGCCTCTTCAAGCGTGTAGTCCATAGCCTCTACGACATCTTCACAAAAAAAGGACGGCGCAGCCTCCAGCGCATTAAATTTTAACCGATCCGGATTTACAACTCTTGTTCTGGCATTTTTCCCACGTATTACGCGAGAAAAATTGGAAAGAAAACTCCTGATCTTATCATCATTCATATTTGGTCATCTCCTGAAAGAGTTAAGTTCAACACTACATCGGAAACCAACAGCGTTTCCGGCTTATAACTCACAGATAGATGACCACGTTGTGCGCCGATGCCCCATCTGACACGATGATCCGTCGTATTGATTACACGACCCTATTTAGCCCCGTTGGCTACGAGAAATTGAACCACTTTTGTGTCGCCTTTTCTCATAGCCCACTGAAGTGGTGTATCGCCATCAGCATCTCTCGCATTGACATCTGCCCTGTTGGCAAGCAACACTTGAAGGGCTTCTGTCTTGCCCCAATAGGCAGCCCTGTGTAGCGGCGTGTCGCCTAGTTTACTCCTCGCATTGACATCTGCCCTGTTGGCAAGCAACATTTGAAGGGCTTCCGCTTTGCCCCAACAGGCAGCTTCGTGTAGCGGCGTATTGCCGACATTGTTTTTTCCATTAACCTCAGCACCGTCGGCAAGCAACACTTGCAAGGCTTCTGTGTTGCTTCGATGTGTAGTTTCATGCAGCGGCGTTCTGCTTTCTCGACCTCTTGCCCTGCCTTCGCCCCAATATGTAGCCTCATACAGCGACATTCTGCTTTCTTTGCTTCTTGTACTGACTTCGCCGCTATTCGCAAGCAAAATCGTTTCCATATCGCCTTTTCTCACAGCTTCGTGCAGTGGCGTATTACCATCATCATCCCTCGCATTGACATTCGCTCTATTCGCAAGCAAAAATCTGATTGTTTCCGCATTGCCATTTCTCGCAGCCTCGTGCAGCGGCGTATTGCCAACACTACTTTTTGCATTAACCTCAGCACCGTTGGCAAACAAAAATCTGATTGTTTCCGCATTGCCATTTCTCGCAGCTCCATGCAACGGTGTTCTGCCAACACTACTTTTTGCATTAACTTCAGCACCGTCGGCAAGCAACACTTGCAATGCTTCCGTATTGCCCCAATAGGCAGCTTCATGCAGCGGCGTTCTACCTTCTTTGTCCCTTGTATTGACATCATCGCCATTCACAAGCAACTCTTTGACCTTTTTTGCCGTGCCATTTCTTACAGCTACCTGTAGCGATGTTCTGCCGTATTGATCTTCTTTATTGCTTGTGCTGTACTGTGTCGGTACAAAGTCGAACAGTGTCTTCTTCATAGAATTTGCTCCTTTAATCCAATTTGATCGCACATGGATGTGTATCCAATGGTGCAAATAATTGTTTTTGTGCTCCGCTGGTATTGGGATAGGGTAATATCCCCAATACCAGCGGGTTGCCAGAGCAAAGCACAGGCACACCACAACGCAGTCATCCAGCGTTTATATTCAATTATCAAAGAACCAACGACACAGGCACACTACGCCATACTCATCCAGTTTTTTGGTCTGGACACCCTGTGCGCGGTCTTGATAATTGCTTTCTATTCGATTTTTTTTATTTTATACATATGCTCAAATCTCCGAAGCTATTGAGAATTTTCCCTTGATTTTCTCGTTGTGGAACTGTACATTACGGAACAGGGCGGGTTGCGGTTTGCAGGACCGTTCCCATCTCTGTATGTTGCGGCAGAAGGCCACAGGCTGCCAACCCGAGCGGCCTTCTGCTTCTTTTTTGCAGGCACATCCCATGCCTGCGATTTTTTTGTACCATATTCGTTTCCTCAGATCGTTAAGCTATCAGCAGTCAGACAAAAAAACCGCGTGCCCTGAACGAAATGACACGCGGTTAATTATTGCATAAAACAAAAATGACCGGGTGCCATATCTCCTGCGACATCCGGTTTATGTATTAAGCCGGCCAAATGCCACAGGCTGTCTAACTCTCTCTATAGCCCAGATTGAGCTCGGCCCTTTCGGGTACCGAAACCATAACATTTAACCGGCTGGAAGGTACACAAAGTATATCCCCAGCCTCTTTCTGTCAGGGCCATAAAGTTTAGTTAGACGCTCGAATAATACCAAATTGTACAGACAGAGGCAAGAAAAAAGTGTTTAATAGCATAAAAAATAGATGGATTCCTATGCCATACTGCGGATTGTGGCCATCCATCCATCCACCAATCCACTGATCCCACCGTTGGCAATGAGGATTTGAATCGCTTCAGTATGATCGTTTAAAAGTGCCTCGTGCAGCGGCGTTTTGCCGACATTATTTTTTTCATTCACATCTGCACCCTGGGCAATTAGAATTTTCGTCGCTTCTGTGTGGCCCCTACTGGCAGCACGGTGCAGAGGCATTGCTCCTTCAATATCCCTTTTATTGATATCAGCACCGTTGGCAAGCAACATTTGCATAGATTCGACATCGCCTTCTGTGGCCGCCCAATGGAATGGCGTTTGACCGACACGATCCTTTGCATTGACCTCAGCACCGTTGGCAAGTAAAAATTTCACCGCATTCGTGTGACCCCAATAAACAGCCTCGTGGAGCGGCGTCTTGCCGTAAAAATCGTCTCTTATATTGACATCGGCACCTTTGACCTGCAATACCACCATGGCGTCCAATTTCCCTTCTTTAACAGCCTGATAGAACGGCGTTCTACCTTTGGTATCCTTTGCATTGATATCGGCACCTTTGGCGAGCAACCATATGATGGATAGTATATCACCACTCTCAACACTACGGTGTAACTCGTTTGTTTTATTCAAGGCATTTACTCCTTTAATCCAGTTTAATCACATATCAATAGGACTTACGCAAGGGTCATCTGAATAGTAGGAGCTTTGAGTTGTTGTTTCAAATAGTCTTCCAACAAGCCATAT
>JAGWBW010000048.1:11211-35601 GCA_021295695.1 Candidatus Latescibacterota bacterium | reverse complement strand
AGGAGAAAAAAATGGCAGATTTTAAAGCTGGTGTCATAGGTTGTGGGGGTCGTGGAAAAGCGCATGCACGCGGATGGGCCGCGTCAGACGACGTGGCTATCGTAGCGTGCGCTGATCCATTTGAGGCGCCGCGTTTGGCGTATATGGAAGAATTTGGTGTTAAAAATGGCTATGAGGACTACCGTGACATGCTGGAGAAGGAAGACCTGGATTTTGTAAGTGTGTGTACCTGGACAGGATTGCATCACGATATGATTGTGGATGCGGCGGGCAGTGGGATTCAGGCGATTCACGCCGAGAAGCCCATGGCACCGACCTGGGGAGAGGCAAAGTCGCTGTATCAGGCCTGCGTAGATAACGACGTGGTCATTACATTTTGTCATCAAAGGCGGTTTGCCGGGCAATTTATAAAGGCAAAGGAGATTGCAAAATCTGGCGCCATTGGCGAAGTGCTGCGTTTTGAGGGCACTTGTCCCAACATGTTCGATTGGGGTACGCACTGGTTCGATATGTTTTTCTTTTACAATGACGATGAACCCGCCGAGCGGGTAATCGGACAAATTGACGCAGAAGGTGGTCGCGAGGTGTTTGGGACCCCCGTGGAAGGCAGCGGAATTTCGTGGATTCGGTACCAAAATGGGCGCGAGGGGTTGTTGGTAACAGGTGTAACCAGGATGCAGGGCATTGCGAATCGACTGATTGGGAGCGAAGGGATCATTGAGATTGGAGGCCGCGATGCTCCCCCGCTCCGCGTTGTATCGGGCACCCATCAGATAGATGTGGATCTCAGCGGCATGGTGAGTCAGCGCGATGCGACAACAGTTGCTGTTCTGGATCTCGTCGATGCCATAAAAAACGGGCGCGAACCCGAACTTTCGGGCCGCAAAGCACTGCAAGCAACAGAATTGATTTTTGCGACTTATGAGTCGAGTCGCCGTCGGGGCAAGGTCGAATTACCCCTAAATGTGGATGATTCCGCACTGTTGAGTATGCTGGAAGATGGTACGGTTAAACTATGAAACACGTAACAGTGTATCGAGAAACAGGGCGGTTTGCAGGTTGGCCCGCAAATTATGGCGTATGGTCTTGGGGTGACGAGATCGCACTGGGATTTACGCTGGGATATACAGATCTTCAGGGCGGTTTTCACGCGCGAGACAAAGAGCGTCCATTTATGAATAGGCAGGCGCGGAGCACGAATGGCGGCGAAACCTGGAAAGTAATACCCATGCCATGCAAAACCCCGGAAAACCGCGGATTGTCTGCCGACGAACACATGAATGAGGGATTGCGCGTAGGGGAAGTTCTGGACGGAGAACACGCGCCGACAGATTGTCCGGGCAATGTAGATTTTTCCCATCCCGACTTCGCGTTGATGTGTGCCAGAACGGGCCTGGGTCCGGGGGTCTGTTCCTTCTGGTACTATTCACAGGACCGATGCCAATCGTGGAAAGGGCCGTTCTATCTCCCAATGTGGGGACAAACCGGGATTGCCGCGCGAACGGATTATCTGGTAGATAGCGCGGATCAATGCACCCTATTTCTAACGGCGAATAAGCGCAATGGGCGCGAAGGCCGCGTATTTGCTGCGCGCTCTTATGATGGCGGGCGCAAATTTGGATTTCTATCGTGGCTGAGTGAAGAGCCTGAGGGTTTTCAGATTATGCCCGCGAGTCTGCGTCTAAGTGATGGGGATATTCTGGTTGCGGTGCGCTGCACGGAGCACGGAGAATTTACCGCGTCAAAACACTGGATCGATACGTATTTATCCGAAGATGACGGGCTGACCTGGACACATGTCGGTCGGCCTGTACCTGCTTCTGGCCAGGGGGGAAACCCACCGACACTGACGCTTTTGGAGGATGGGCGGATCGTTCTAACTTACGGTTATCGCGCAGCGCCTTATGGTATTCGCGCCAGGATAAGTGATGCTACAGGAACCATCTGGAGCGAGGAAATCGTCCTGCGCAACGACGGAGGCAATGCGGATATTGGATATCCGCGGACCGTTTTAAGGCCCGATGGATCTCTTGTAACGGCCTATTATTACAACGATACGCCAGAAGGCGAACGCTATATCGGCGCGACGATTTGGAAACCTGGAACTTAAAAGCTGTCTTACTCTTCCCAGATGTTTACACCATCACTATCAAACGCCGGGAGCAGGACAAAGTGATCCTCTGTCTCAATCATGCGCTCGCACAGCAGGCGATGATGATGGGCAATCAGGTCGTGGTAATTGGGGTCATCCACCAGATTATTCATTTCTCCGGGATCGTTTTTCAGGTCAAAAAATTGCCAGGGTCTGCCGCCCATGTTGTTCCCCTTCACGGTATATTTGTAATCCCGCGTGCGAAATCCCCGCCAGACTTCATCAAAAAATGGTGGTCTTTCTCGCAGTTCCGCAACAAATTCGAGCAAAACGCCCTCGCGATCAAGCGCATCTACATCCCCGTGAATGAGGGACGTTAAGTTCGTCCCCTGCACCTTATTTTTAGGCATTAACCCCGCCAGACCAAGTAATGTTGGAAATAAATCCTCGGTGCATGTTGGATCTTTGATCACCGTTCCCGCGCGTTCTCTTGCGCGAGAATCCCACACCATGAGCGGAATCCCCACAGATTCTTCATAGGGCCACTGCTTCGCACGCAGGCCGTGTGCTCCCGCCAATTCGCCGTGATCAGATAAAAAGACGACAATTGTATCATCCAATAATCCCTCCACTTTGAGAAAAGCCATCATCTTTCCGACATTCGCATCCAGATTCTCAACCATGGCATTGTAGCGCTTGCGATTGAAAATAAAAGTTTCGCGCTCCGCGGGGTCTGCCACATCAAAGTTTTCGGGTAATACGATATCTCTCGCTTCCCAGGCGGATTGCACATCTTCGGGAGCGACAAAGGGATCGTGAGGCGGTTCCACAGAAACGACCATACAAAAAGGACGGTCATCTGCGCGGTCTTTTATATAATCCATACCAATTTGAAACAAGCCATCGGTCTGATACCCTTCGATTTTTTTGGGCGTGGGATCGTCATCTTCGAAGTAACAGGTGTCAAAAGGATCATTGCGCAACTCAAATCCGTACCATTTTTGCCAGCGACCCTGCCGAGAACGCGGCACCCGCGTGCGGTTGACCTGCACAGCAGAACCCAACCGCCCGTGCCCGCCATCGAGATGCCATTTGCCCACATAAATGGTCTCATATCCCGCCTCATTAAACTCATCGGCCAGTGTGCGTTCTTCCGTGGACAATGCGTATTCAATGCCCGGAACTTTGCGGACATGGGCATATTCCCCAGTCATAAGTGTAAACCTGAAAGGTACGCAGATCGGATACGTGGAACACGCATTGTCAAATCGAATACCCTGTTGTGCAAAAGCGTCCAGATGCGGTGTGCGGGCATCTGGGTCGCCGTGAACTCCAAGAGCCTGCCGGCGCAACTGATCGCTCAACAAAACGAGTAGGTTTGGCATAATCCGCTCCATTTATACATGAAAGTTTATCCCTACAATTCAAGTGCCCGCCACATGTACCAGCTTCCCACTGAGCGATAGGGTCTCCACCGCTCGCAATAGACCATCATATCTTTTTCTGCTGGCAACTGGTCCAACCCATAAGTAAGCATAAATCCCTTGCGCACCCCCAAATCTTTTGTCGGGAGGACATCGGGCCTACCGAGATGAAACATCAGAAGCATTTGAACCGTCCACTCCCCAATCCCACGCACTTGTGTAAGGTTTTCTACAATGTCGTCGTCCGACATTTCGCGAAGGCGTGACCCCGAGGGAATCAGCCCATCCATAGTTTTTTGCGCGAGATCATTTACCGCGACTATTTTTGCCCGGGACATTCCCGCACTGCGAAGCATCTGATCATCTATGGCAAGTACTCGATCCGGGTTGATCCTTCCCCCTGCAAACAGAGCGCGCACCCGTTTGTGAATCGTGGCAGCAGCTTTCCCTGAAAGTTGTTGATAGATAATCGACCGCAAAAGCGCACCAAAAGGGTTTAATCGTTTGGGGAACGCAATGGTTATCGGTCCTGCCTGCTCAATTAATTGACCGAGTGTACGATCTTTTCTGTATAACACACGCATCGCTTTTTGAAAATTATAAGTCAGCACCCCGATCATCTCCTGCGAATAATTGTTGCGATTGCCTACCTGACGACACAGAGGAATATAAACATATCCTAAAAAAAAAGGAAAGTCCTCTGTCAACCTGATATACCTATCAACAGTAGATTTCCCCAATGTGGATAACTCAATCCACCCCCCATTGTACAAAAAAATAAGAACTCATTGATTTTTAAAGAGAAACAATGCTTGTGCACAGTCTTGTGCACAAGTTTTTATATGTGGAAAATAATCTGGATAAATTGTGGATTATATATGTAAAAAAGATATCCACATTCGAAAGTGTGGAAAACCACACTGTTTTTCCACACTTTTTGCACACAGAAATACACAATGTCATATTGGCAGAAATTTTCTTATCCTTCTATTTTTCCGTGGGTTGTTATTTTTTTTGCTCTTTTTCCACAGAATTCACAGTGTTATTATTATTATTGTATATCATGTACATTTTAATTTTATCAATAATACAAATACAGAATGTGAATAAACGACGACCCGTAGAAAAAATAAACCCCAGAGTCCTATACAGGTCTGGGGCATATTATTTTAAGATCTATCTGCTTATGTGATTATTGGGCTTTTACTCTTTAACTTACAATATGATCTTGTAGTTCACTAACAAGATGTTCAAATTCTGGATCCGACGATATTTTGCTCTCTACTCTCCGGCACGCGTGAATAACTGTGCTGTGATCGCGATTTCCAAATTGCACACCAATCGTCTTGAGTGGAGCACCTGTAAGAGATTTGCTCAAATACATACTCACATGGCGGGCTGTTGCCACATCTTGCTTTCGGGTTGTACCCACCAGTTTATCTAAAGGTATTTCAAAAAAGTGAGCTGTAGCTTTTTGAATACTTTCAATAGTAACAGTTGGTTTGGTCTTTTGGGGCGGGCTTAGCAGCGTCTTTCGCGCTGTTTCAATCGTGAGTGGATAGCGTTGTAATTTGGTAAAAGCAATTAGGCGTTTTAATGCACCTTCGAGTTCGCGTATATTCGTATTGATCTCTTCAGCTAAGAAACTGGCAATTTCGTGGGACAATGAAACGCCCATTTCTTCTGCTTTTTGCATTAAAATTGCCACACGTGTGGGAAGGTCTGGTGCTTCAATATTTGTAACCAAACCCCATTGAAACCGAGAAATCAACCGATCTTCAAACCCCTTGAGATGAGATGGCGGACGATCAGAGCTGATGATGATCTGTTTATCTGCTTGAAATAGCGCATTAAATGTATGGATAAATTCTCTTTGGCAACCTTCGGTTTTCACATAATACTGGATGTCATCAACCAGTAACACATCCGCCTGGCGATAGGTTTGATAGAAATTAGAGGTTGTTCCGCGATTGATTCCTTCTAAATAATCTGTAAGAAACTGTTGCGCAGTAACATAAACTACCCGCTGAGCGGTACCCATTTCCATACAGTATGCACCAATGGCCTGTAACAGATGCGTTTTTCCCAATCCAACGCCGCTATAAAGGACAAGGGGATTAAAAGCTGTTTGTCCAGGTAACTCTGCTGTCGCTTTTGCTGCGGAAAACGACACCTCATTGCTGTCACCGACAACAAAATTGTCAAACCGGTAGCGTGGATTCAGAGGAAATACAGGTTGGACAGATCCAGGATGAAGAGATGGCGCCGCAGATATGGAATCGAGAGGTCCTCCGTGCATAAATTCGGGACCCTGTGTCACGGGCGGTGCCATTTGCTGATGCGTATCACCAACCGTAAAACTTATCCGCGGATTCCATGTGAAGACTTCTTGGATGGTCGTTTTGATCAACCCGATGTAATTTTGTTCTAACCAATCGGCATAAATTCTCTCTGGCACCACCAGAATAGCTTCTTCAGAGGTAAATTGCCGCGCCGTAATTGGAGCGAACCAGGTTTCAAAACTTTGATCCTGTATTTTTTCCTGGATGGCGTGGAGACACCGGTTCCATAAGTTAGAAGAGCGTTCATCCATAGTGCAAATATCCGTCTATGGCTGGCAAACACGCGCCAACTAAAGGACACATCAAGAGGGTGCTTTAAGAGTTGGAAACCGGTGTCTGAGAAATCCGAATATAAGGGAGGTTGATTTCGCGTCAGAAGGTGGGAGGCTCTCAATTGAGGGAAGGAAAATTGAAAGGATTCTGAAATTTTGAAATCGAAACAGTTCGGTTATTTTTAACAGCAGACCACGGTGGGGGAATCCACTTCATAAGTGAATTTCAAAACATTCTGAAAGCTAATCGAAAACTAAGCAATGAAATAAGCGGTGTCAAGTGAGTTTTGGACAAAGCAAAATATTAATAAACATTTGAAAAATAGTAAAATAATAGTAAAAAGTCAATATATAGTGTACAAAAAAAATGTACGCTATATATAGTAGTGTAATTATACAGATCTCTTATCAACGGGAAATCCCTTGACAAACGAGATATGCACATCTATATTCCAAACTCTTTGTCGATATAGATAATTGAAATTTTTGTAGATACGAGGTGGTTTGATGAAACGGACATTTCAACCACATAATCGCAAGCGCAAAAATAAACATGGTTTTCGCGCTCGTATGAGTTCTCCTGGTGGTCGCCATGTGCTCAATCGACGGCGCCGAAAGGGTCGCAAACAGCTATCGCATTGATATGTAGGTGTGTTATGGGAACACCCAACCTACGCATTCGACGCGAAATAGCGAAAATTCGACGGCACGGTCAAATCTTTCGTGGGCGTTGGGTTCATGTTCGGATTGGTACTTCCGAGATGGATCTAACGCTCATTTCAATTCGGAAAAAATTTGGAAACGCAGTTCGGCGCAATCGCATCCGCCGGCAAGTACGTGCAATATGTTCCGAACTAATACCTTTGGGCCATTCTCACTCTTTGATGATTATCTCCATAGGAGACCATGCTTTCGGTGTCTCTTATGCCGAACTCCGTCTGGAACTACACCTCGCATTTCAAAAGCTCGGTCTTATCGACTCTTGATCTCCTTTTTTGCAATTCCTTCCTTTCATCGACTATTCTCAATCAAATATGTAGAAGGACTTGATCTATGGATAAACGCACGGTAATTGCCTTTGCGTTAATCGGCCTGGTTTTGATACTGATGCCGTATTACATGCAACTCCTGCAGGGTGACACTCCTCAGCCTTCTGATCCTGTAGAAAAACCTGCCCTTCGCCAAGCTGAGCCACCGCAGATCACTGATACACCTCCCGAACGTCAACCCACACAACAACCAGAAATCCAACCGCCTCTTAGCCAGGACGAAAAGCCAGCTTCTACATCGACGTTCCAGGCGCGTGATATTGTCATAGATGCCGAACTCTACCGCGCTGTTATCTCCACACGCGGTGGCGTGATTACCAGTTGGCAACTCAAGACCTACTTTGATAGCTATGGCAATTGGCTGGAATTGATGGCACCCAACGGTGCTGGACTTGGGGCTACTATTGCGAGTGAATCCCTCAACAGTCTCGAATTTATCCCCAGTCGCGATCGCCTTGACATTTATGGTGATACGCAAGACTTGATCGTGTTTCGCGCTCAATCTCCTCGTGGTCCAGTCGAGAAACGTTTCCGGTTTCAGGGTAACCGATATCGCATTCACGTTTCCGTCATAGCTGAGGGTCTCGCTCGAGATGATAAAATGGCGATAACATGGGATGGTGGTCTCGCTGATACAGAAAATAAGCGCGGTACTTCAGAGAGTTTTTACGAAGGTGCTTACGAACAAATCGTCACCTACATGGGAGGGGAAGTTGAAACTTGGGATACAGACCGCCTCCAGGAGAAAGAGACGCCCCCGAGCGGTCAACTAACCTGGATTGGCGTAAGAAATAAATACTTTCTCGCCGCGATTATCCCCAACGATGGTCGTTATGACCTCTCCCTATACGGTGATAATAAAATTGACCCGCTTGGCTTTTCTTATCGCGATTTTGCTTTTGATATGTATGCTGATTCTGGACTTAATATTATCAATTACTCCGCATATGTTGGCCCAATTTCTTATGATATTTTGCGTGCTCAAAATCGCGACCTTGATGGACTTGAACGAGAACTGGACCTCGATGACTTTGTCGATTATGGTCCTTATTTTGTGCGCTCCATTCTCAAGCCAGTTACAATTTTAATTCTTAAGGCCTTCCTGGCCATGCACGCTCTGGTTCCAAATTACGGCGTGGTCATAATCCTATTTTCTATTCTCGTCAAGGTCGTTGTTTTTCCACTCACGCACAAAAGTCTTGAATCCACTGCCAAGATGCAGACACTCCAACCCAAAATTGCCGAAGTCCGCGAGCGTTATGCTAAAGATCAGCAAAAGATGAACCAGGCCATGATGAAACTCTATCGGGATGAGAAGATCAATCCCATCGGTGGATGTTTGCCTATGGTTTTACAGATGCCCATACTGTTTTCTCTTTTCTCTCTGTTTCGCGGTACTATTGAACTTCGACAAGCAGGATTCGGTTTCTGGATCACCGATCTTTCACAACCAGATACCATCCCTATTGGTGGTTTTGACCTGCACCTCTTGCCTCTTTTAATGGGCGTGTCGATGTTTATTCAGCAAAAGATGATGATGAAGGATCCCAAACAGGCTATTCTTGTTTATCTCATGCCCGTCTTTCTCACCTATATTTTTTGGAGTATGTCCTCTGGCCTCGTCTTTTATTATACACTCTACAATGTGCTGACCCTCGCCCAGCAGATCATCATGGAAAGAACCAAATCGATGTTGGGCACGTCCTGATCGGTTTATTTCTATGTCTGACAAAGATACCATCGCGGCAATCGCCACTGCTCCAGGCGAAGGGGCAATTGGCATCATCAGACTCAGCGGACCAGATGCCATCTCAATTGCAGAACGTTTCTTCAGAGGCAAAAACCCCCTCAGCCACCTTCCATCTCGCCAACTTTCTTTTGGACATCTCTATATTCAGGGCCGGGATTTTGATAAAATCCTGGTCTCGGTCATGCGTGCCCCCAATTCCTTTACCGGCGACGATACGGTTGAATTTAACTGTCATGGGGGACCTTTTCTCCTCAGACGGATTATGGAAGCAATTTTCCATGAAGGTGCTCGACCCGCTGGTCCGGGAGAATTTACCAGGCGAGCTTTTCTCAACGGTAAAATAGACCTTTCACAGGCCGAAGCAGTTTCTGATATGATCACCGCGAAATCTGATCTGAGCCTTCAATCGGCTTTTTTTCAACTCCGAGGAGGGCTTCATCGCCGTTTCGTAAAAATGGCAGAATCTATTCGTCAGGCTGCCATGCTTCTTGAAGCCGGTTTAGACTTTTCCGAAGATGTGGAGATAGATGTCGAGATGATTAAGCCACCAATCTCTCAGGCTTCAAAGCATATCGAAGATCTCATTTTTTCGTACGAACGCGGAAAAATTATTCGTGAAGGTGCTGTCATCACCCTCGCTGGTCAACCCAATGTGGGAAAATCCAGCCTTCTCAACCGACTTCTTGAAGAAGATCGCGCGATAGTTACAGATATTCCCGGTACAACTCGGGATACAATTGAAGAGCACATAGATCTCAATGGAATCACTGTGACACTGGTTGACACTGCTGGTATTCGCGATACTGACGACCCGGTGGAACGAGAGGGTACGCGTCGATCTCAACAATTCATAGAACGCGCAGCTATTGTTCTCTATATCGTGGATGGATCGCTTCCTCCATCTACTTTGGATCTGGATAATATCAGTGGTTTTGATCACGCATTTCTCGTTCTCAATAAGAGCGATCTGAATATTCATACCGGTTGGCAAAGTGTCCAGTCTCTCCATCCCCAGATCATTCTTTCAGCCAAAACAGGCGATGGCATTTCCTCCCTGCGTGATCGCGTTCGCGAGACTCTCCTGGGAAAGAGCAACCTGCCTGACGAAATTGTCACCAAAGAACGGCATGTTCTCGCACTTCAACAAGCTTCAACGGGACTCTCCCAGGCTCTTCAAAGCCTTGAATTCGGCAATCCAGGAGAAATTATTGCCATGGATCTCCGCGTTGCACTCGACGCGCTTGCCGCGATCATTGGGGAGACTACCCCAGATGATGTTCTTGATCGGATTTTCAAAACCTTTTGTATTGGCAAATAATGTTGAACTGGTCTGAGACACGACCAGTTGTAAAACGTTCCACGTGAAACATAGGAGGGGTTGAGCGATTGTCTCACCTCTTACCGCCTTTATAGAGGTATATTCAATGCAACCCGATGAGGCCATTGAGCTTGCGGAGAGATCCTTCGACCTTTCTTTTTCTCAAGAACAGGTCGTCAGGCTTCAGGAATACGTCGATTTGCTTAACAATTGGTCGGCTCGCGTTCGACTGATCTCCCGCAATGATCGCAATTTTATATGGGAACGTCACATTCTCGATTGTCTCTCGTTGGTACCGCACCTTCCAATGGATGGACCTCTCCTCGATTTGGGTTCAGGTGCTGGTCTTCCGGGTATTGTGATCAAGATTATGAGGTCCGATCTCGACGTTTATCTTCTTGAATCCGCCCGTATGAAAGCCCTTTTTCTCCAGGAAACGATTACCGCGCTCGGTCTTCAAAACACTTCCGCTATCAGAAGTCGCGCTGAGAACCTTATTGGAGATTCCTTATTATCGGGTAGATTTCTGATTTGTACAGCCCGCGCAGTTGCACGGCTTCCCCAACTTTGGAATTGGGTTGAACCTTTTCTCGCCCCCCGCGGTGTGCTTATTTCAATGAAAGGGCCAGATGCTCTCAGCGAGTTCACTAACGGTGTTCCACACGGCATTTATGCTACTGAAACCACTTTGACTTTACCATTTATGGAACGAAAACGTTCCTTTGTCTTTCTTAAAAGACGTTGAACTGGGATACGACCAGTTGTAAAATGTTCCACGTGAAACGTTTAACAACCTTCAGAAATTAGTAAATAGAAGTATAGGTTAACTTATTATTTATTTTTGACAGTCAAAACCTGAGAAAATATGCAAGAAGCCCGTTTCTCAACGCGAGAAACGGGCTTCTTTTCATTTTACGGATATTAGGGTAGTTGCTTGAAGATCAAGTTATACCAGCAAAAGCTTTTGCTGTACTGAGCAATGCTTGCCATTGTTGGACGGGGATCTGGGTGATAATCTTAATGAGTTCGGGAATATCCCGGTCTGTGGTTGAAGCACTCGCATTCAGAGCTTCGCACCACTGCTTGTTCTTGAGTGCCTTGCGAATATCGGGACTCTGGAGTGCTTTGACAATGCCTGCATCGAGTATTTTGGGGTTGACAATTATCTGGCTGATGACCGGGTCTGTCATCAGCTTTTCCATCTGAGAAAAAAGTTTGCGGCCTTCGGATGTTTTCTGGGCGCGTTCTTTATACGCTAAAAAGAGTAGCAATTGAGGATCGAGATCGAGCGCTTTTGCAAGATACGTACACACGTCGTCGGATGGTATGCGTTCCCCCTTTTCTATTTGATAGATATAAGTGCCCCACACCCCAATGGTTTCACCCAGAGCCTGCTGGCTAAATCGTCCAGTACGAGCTTGTTTTATTATTTCACCAAACCTCATACACCCCTCCCTAAAGGTCAATCGCATTTAAAAATTTCATAACATAATATGAATTGAAAAGAGCCGCGTGGCAAGCTAAATTCTTGAGAAATAGATGAGTTAAACGAAAACATTTCCTCTTGACAACACAAACTTGACAGTGTATATTTTGGTCATTGCACTCTGTTACTCCCCACACAGAAGGCAATGCACACACACTTGTTTGTGTGTGTGCGGGACATAATGTCCTGAAAAATAAAGAGAAACGCGATTCAGTTAAATTATATTTTTGCCTGAAATCAAGTCTCTCTTTATGGGTGGGGAGGATAAGCCGATCTTGCTCTGATTCCCCTTTCTCCCCAGATCGTCAGGCTTATCCTCCCCATTTCCCCTTTTTCTCCCCTTTTTTTCCTGTATTCCAGGTACGGAGATTCTTTCGTACTCCATCTGTCTTTTCAGGAATTCGCCCATGGCCCTTGATGCTGGCGAACTCGATCTCATTCGAGAAACCGTTCGCGACGCCATTGATTCTTCGCAAGAAAATTTCGCTCAAATGGTCGCCAGGCAATTTGTAGAAATTCGATCTGACCTCCAAAATGTGCAGGATGCGATTCGCAAAATAGGCACACGCCAAGCTCAGGTCGAGGCCGATATATCAGAAGTCGGTCACATCTGCGAACAGCTCAAGCGCAGGCTTTCGATCATACACGATGGTATGGGTACTGCTGATCGGCTGTTGCAAGAGCGTGAAGTTTCGCTCAGATTGGATCATCTCGAACGCGAGCTGGCAGAATTGCGAAGCCGTTTGCCCTCTGTTTGACAATCCCTCCCCAAACATCAAATCCTCTAAAAGTGTTTTCCGTGACTTTGGGATATCTCAATCTGAAACAACCGGATTTTCGAGTCGTCCTAGGCCATCAATTTCACATATTACATGGTCGCCGTGTTTGAGCCAGAGTTGCGGCTCACGCCCCATACCCACACCGGGAGGAGTGCCGGTAAAAATCAAATCTCCGGGGGTGAGCGTAAAGACATGGGTGAGATAAGCAATGAGTTTGGGTACGCCGAAAATCAGTTGAGAGGTATTGGAATCCTGTACTGTCTCGCCATTGAGGATACAGCGAATGCCCAGGTTATGAGGATCGGGCACATCTTCTGTTGTGACCAGATCAGGTCCTATTGGAGCAAATGTGTCAAAGGTCTTGCCCATCATCCATTGTGCGCCTGGTTTTTCAAGCTGGTAATCACGAGCACTCACGTCGTGTCCGACCATGTAGCCCGCAACGTGGTTGAGGGCATCTTCTTCAGAGATGTTGCGACCGCGTTTGCCAATGACGACCACAAGCTCGACTTCGTAGTCAACCTGGGAACTCGCGCTGGGAGCCACGATATTTTCATCG
Source organism: Candidatus Latescibacterota bacterium (assembly GCA_021295695.1). GTDB lineage: Bacteria > Latescibacterota > UBA2968 > UBA2968 > UBA2968 > VXRD01. The sequence continues at coordinate 22,530 of JAGWBW010000048.1, read as the reverse complement.
GGTCCGATGATGGATGATGCATATTTGGAAAAGACAATGGGTTCGTCGGGAATGGGCATACCGCTCTCGGCGGCATGATCGGCGTAGTTGAGACCTATACAAATGATTTTTTCTGGATTGTCGATGGGAGCATGAACAGCGACATCTGTTGCAGAAATGGCATGATCCCCTTTATCAATTATTGCCTGGGCTCTGGAAATGGCATTATCGCCTGCTTCGAGAAATTCTTTCATGGTGGAGGGAATCGAAGGATCGGCAGTGCTGAGGTCAATGATCGAATCGCCTGATCGGGCACCGAGCCGGCGCTGTCCCTGGTGAGCAAATGTAACAAGTCGCATAATGATGTTGTCCTTGGGAATGTGGAGGTTTGTGTTGTTCCGCGAACAATAAAGCGTGGAGGAGAACCACTGTCAAGGGAGATTTGGGGGGTATTGTTTCCGCGCTCAGGTATTGTAACAATCACCTGCAGAGAGGTGGTAGTTTATTTTCTCCGAGATGTGCAAACGGATTGTTGCCTATGATGAGCGTCTGGGCTTATATTTAGAAAATTACATCTATATGATATGAAGGAGAAATGTCCATGAAACGAGTTATTTTTTTAGGGCTATGTCTTTCGATAGCGGCCTGTGGAGGGAGTGGAATGGAAGATTTAAAACAAGCCAATGAAAAGTTGAACAACGAGAATCGGTCGTTGAAAAGCTCTTTGAATAAGGCACAAAACCAGATTGAGCGTGCCAGCGAGGTCGGAGGCCGAATGCTGTTTCTGGTAAATCAGATTCGGAATGTGAAGGCGCGTATCGCGACGAATATGGGCGATATCGAATTGAAATTCTATCCCGAAAAGGCACCAGTTCATTGTTTTGCCTTTATCACGCGAGCCGAAAGCGGATTTTATGACAATACCAAATTTCATCGCGTAATTAAAAATTTCATGATTCAGGGTGGCGATCCAAATTCAAAGGACGATGATCCATCTGAGTATGGAATGGGGGGACCACTCGTGCATATTCCTCATGAATTTAATGATGCAAAACACGTACCGGGCATTCTTTCTATGGCACGCATTTCAGATGTGTCGGCTGGTGCCGGGTCACAATTTTTTATTATGCATGGGACTTCGCCCAATTTGGACAATCAATATACTGCTTTTGGAGAAGTGACAAAGGGAATGGATGTGGTTGACAAAATTGCAATGGTCGAAACCGCACCAGGGGATCGGCCAATAAAACCCGTGGTGATCAAGCGCATAGATGTGTTTCGATAGACAGATGTGAGAAGGAAAAGCAATCAAAGGAGACGTATCGTATTGCATGTGGAAAAGTGGATAATATTATCAACAATTTAAGTAGTTGATTTTATTTAATAAAGAAACAAATTAACGTAGCGATTTAAAAGTTATCCACATACTTTTCCACATTGTCTCTTGGGTTTTCCGCCGCTGAAATGTGGACATTTTTGGCTGTTTTTGGGCCTGTGTGGAAAGGGATATTTCGCTTGCTACACCTACAGAATTGGCCTATATTTGGATTTATTATAGCATTAGAAAACTCAAATAAAAACTTCACTATCCGTGGGTTTAAACAGTGATTGAAAAAGTTAAAGATGATGTCGCCGAGATTTTGGCACCTTCTACAGAATATCTCGTCGAAAAACGCTTTACTCCCGATTTGTTGACCATGATCGGGTTTGTTTTCAATATAGGTGCCGCAGTGCTCTTTGGCTTTGGATTGTATATGTGGGCCGGGTTAACGGTGCTTGTTGCGGGTATTTTTGATTTTCTCGATGGGCAGGTGGCGCGCAAGGGCAAGACAGAATCCAAATTTGGCGCGCTTCTCGATTCCACTGTTGATCGATATTCCGAAATTTTCATCTGGTTTGGCATTGCGATTAGTTTCATACGAGCTGATGATCTCTGGACAAGCTCGGCGGTCTTTTTCGCACTGGCAGGATCTTTGATGGTGAGTTATGTGCGCGCGCGCATTGAGGGTCTTGGGGCAGAGTGCAAAGTTGGGTTTATGCAACGGCCCGAGCGCGTTATTGCCATTGGTGCTGGCGGGGTGATCGTTCCTTTGATTGGGGATATTGGTCTGATCGTTGTGGTCTGGGCAATTGCTCTGTTGGGAAATTTTACTGCAATGGAGCGGGTAATTCATTTTCGTAAGCTGACAAAATCATAAGGCCTGGTTGTCGAATACAGGATGACAAAACCCGGAGGTACCGCCGGGTTCTTTTTTTCCTTACAGAAAAATGTGGGAACAAATGTCCGGTATTTTCATATCATTTGAAGGCATTGATCAAAGCGGGAAAAGTACCCAGGCCAAGAAGCTGGTTGATTATCTGAGGGAGCGTGGGCACGAGGTTGTATTTACTTATGAGCCGGGCAGCACAGAACTTGGACAAAAAATCCGGAGTCTTGTACTCGGACGCACATCGGCGGGCAAGATAGATTCAACCGCCGAGATGTTCTTATTTTCAGCGGACCGCGCACAGCACGTCAACGAATTGATTCGACCATCGCTGGATGCGGGCAAAGTGGTAACTTCAGATCGTTACGTCGATTCTACACTGGCTTATCAGGGCTATGGTCGAGGGTTGAATCTCAATGACCTGAGAATGATTCAAAACGTGGCCACGGGTGGTTTAAAACCAGATATCACAATCTGGATAGATGTCGATTTGCAGACGATTCAAAAACGGGAATTGCCACTTTTTTCAGATCGCATTGAATCAGAAGATAGAGGAGGAGAGAAACCATTTTTTCAAAGGGTTCGGCAGGGTTTTAAAGAAGCATATCAATCTGAACCCGATCGCATTTTCAGGGTGGATGGAACACGATCTGTTGATGCTGTGTTTAAGGATATTAAAAAGGTGGTTATCAATCGAATTAAGCTCAGAGATTTATACAAGATCAATTTGAAAGACTGGGTGCTTAGTACTATTGAGAAAGTGGAAAGAGGAACGGATTGGAACTGCGCGTGGAAGAAGACATATTTCGAGCTGGGAGGCGAGAGCCAGAGGTCCTGTATCGATTGGGAAGAATTAAAGGCAGTGGGCAGCCTTTTCGAAATCCAGAATTGAAAGAGATATGGAACTTTTCAACGAATGGTGCCTATGCGATTCTGGCGTTGGAATACATTGCAGAAAAGCCCGATATTTCTCGGTCTGAGTTGTGGCCCAGGATACAAGAACGTATTCGTTCTGAATTGGGTGAGGAACCCGCAAAGTTCAATCAAGGTGCTCCCACAGTTGCATATAAGCTGTGGCATCTCGGACTGATCAGGCACGACAAATGAGACTGCCGCAAGAACCTGTTACCACAAACTGGAGGCTCCCCATGTTTGGAGCGAAATTCCGAAGAAGATTCGCCATTTTTACAACTTTAATTGGTGTTTTGGGTGTTTATCTGGTGCTCGATTCCCGGTTGGTGACCGGCGAAGATGCTTATACGCAATTGGGGCGCGGGTTTGAGGAGATTAACGAAGCCTACGAGCTGCTCTTCAACCAGTATGTCAATGAGCTGAAGCCAGAGGATTTGAGCAAGGCTGCCATTTCCGGCATGTTGTGGGATCTGGATCCTTATACTACCTTTTTTGATAGCAATGACCTCAAGCAGCTTCAGATAGAAACACAGGGCAAATTTGGTGGACTGGGCATTATGATCAGCAAGCGAGGGAAGGATGATGGTCCTCCGGTTGTGATGAATGTTATTGAAGGCACGCCTGCCGACACCTCGAAGCTCGTTGTAGGAGATCGCATCATCGCCATTGACGGGGATCCGACGTTTGACAAGGACCTGCGCAAAATTGTCAATGTTTTGCGGGGTGATCCAGGTGCTGGCGTGACTATTAAAATTGAGCGACCAGGAATGAAGGAACCATTTGATCAGCCAATTATTCGGGCGCGTATTGACATTTCAAGTGTACAAATTCCGGGCGAAGTAGATCCCGATATCGGATATATCTCCATGTCCTGGCTCAGTTCTTCTCGATTTACTGAACGCACAGGAGGGGAGTTGCAACAGGCATTGATCAACTTGCTCAATAATGGTGCCACAGGGATTATCCTGGACTTGCGCGGCAATCCAGGTGGTTTGCTCAACGCAGCGGTTGATGTAGTAGATAAGTTCTTGCCATCCAATCGGCTGGTCGTGTCAACCAGAGGCCGTCTTTCGAATCAGAGTCGCAGTCACAAAACGCGAGACGACACCATATTGCCCGCCGATATTCCGCTCGTGATCCTGGTTGACGAGCGCAGTGCCAGCGCATCAGAAATTGTCGCAGGGGCAATTCAGGATTGGGATCGGGGGGTGATTGTGGGCGCGCAAACATTTGGAAAAGGATCTGTACAAACCGTGCGCCAATTGGGTCGTCAGGGCGATAAAGCTTTGAAGCTGACAACAGCAGCCTATTATACGCCGAGCGGGCGCAGCATTCACAATGCAGAGAAACGCCGATATCGCGGCGGTCCCATTGAGATTACAGTGGGCAATTCAACGCAGGTCTCGGCTTATGAACTCTTTGGCATTATTGGTCAGGCGGAACGTCGAGACGATGTTATTATAGAACTCGAAGAAAGATTTGGTCTGGAAAAAGACCTGGCAGAAGAAGTACTTGGAATGCGGTTGGAAGGGTTGTTGGGGCTGGCTTCCAGCGAGCATAATGGGCCTGAAGATATCGATCCTGAAAAGGTATTTACAACGCGCGTGAACAAGCGCAAAGTTTATGGCGGCGGTGGGATTAAGCCCGATGTGGTCGTTCAACAAGAGCGCAGGCCGCGGCTGGTGATGTCGCTATTGCGCGAGGGATTGATTTTTGATTTTGCGGTTGATTTTGCAACGAGTCAATCATTCCCCAATCGGTTTGAAGACTATACATTGCCCGAAGATATTGTCGCTCAATTCTGGACTTTCATGGCAGATTCGGCTAACGCCGGTGGTTTTGATTATAAAACGGATACAGAAATTCAAGTGCAAGAGGTCGAAAAATCACTGAAGGAAAAGGATGTATTGACAGACGATGCTACGGTCGCACTCAATCAATTGTCACAGGTTGCAGAGCGCGAGCGCGAAGCCGATTATGACAAGGCCAGGCCGTATATCCGGCTGGAGATTGAACGGGCACTGGCCAATCGGGTGTGGGGTACTAATGGCAAAATTTTAGCGACTCTGAAGGGTGACAAGCAGTTTCAGGAGGCTGTCCGTCTGTTAAAGGATCGGGCTGTTTACGATCAAAAATTGGCGTTGGTGGAAGAGTAAATATATGATGTCATTGCCCAACATTATTTTCATCCTCTGTGATGATATCGGCTATGGCGATCTGGGTTGTTATGGGCAAAAGGTTATTCCCACACCCCGATTGGACCAGCTTGCGGCGGAATCCATGCGGTTCACACAGTGTTATACCGGGTCTTCTATCTGCGCGCCATCTCGCTCGGTTTTGATGACGGGTTTGCACAGTGGACACACGAGGGTGCGCGACAATATGGGCATTGTGGGTGGTGTGGGAGAGCAGAAACGGGTGCCACTTGAACCGGAGGATTTTACGGTTGCCGAGATGCTCAAGGAGGCGGGCTATACCACTGGTATAACCGGCAAATGGGGATTGGGTGAACCCGATTCGACGGGTATTCCCACGCGCAAGGGATTTGATGAATGGTTTGGCTATCTCAACCAGCGCAACGCGCATTCGTATTATCCGCCCTATTTGTGGCACAATGAAGAGAAGGTTATTCTCGAAGGCAATCTGGATGGTCAGGAGAACGACTATTCTCACGATATGATTTTTGATTTTGCCTGTGACTTTATTCGCAACAATAGTGATGGGCCATTTTTTTTGTATTTGCCGTGGACATTGCCGCACGGGAGATATGAAATTCCCGATGCGAGTGCCTGGGACGATAAGCCCTGGACGGATGATGAGAAAGTTTATGCGGCGATGATTACAAAAATTGATACGCAAGTTGGACAGATTGCGGATTTGTTGCGCGAACTGGGGATAAAGGATAATACGCTTTTGTTTTTTGGTTCTGACCATGGGGCTGCACGCCGGTGGGAACCATTTCGCAGTTGTGGTGCTTTGCGCGGGCAAAAAGGGACAATGTATGAAGGTGGTTTGCGCACGCCGATGATTGTGCATTGGCCGGCGCGTATTCCCGCGGGGACTGTGAACGATCAAATGTGGTATTATGCCGATTTTATGCCTACGGTTGCAGACGCGACCGGCATGAATGCGCCAGACAATATGGATGGTGTGAGCATATTGCCGACGCTTTTGGGTGAATCACAGGATCTTGGGGAGCGCTTTTTGTACTGGGAGCGCTTTGGCGGGGGCTTCAAACAGGCTGTGCGCTGGAAAAATTGGAAGGCCGTGCGCAATCCGTCGCCCCAGTTGCTCGACGAACCGCTTGAGTTGTACGATTTGGACAGGGATATTGGCGAGGAAAACGATGTCGCCGCGGATTATCCGGATGTGATCGTTGAAATTGAGAATTTTATGAAAGACGCACGCACAGACTCCCCTAATTGGCCGATTGGTGTGAAGGGGTCTCATGGATGATTTCTTTATTCGGTTAATTTGGAACAAGCATCCTGGCAATATGGAGTGACGAGTAACAGGTGTCATTGCGGCATGATTTTAGCCGCCACGCGCAGCACAACGCCAGTAATCCAGTCCGTCAAATAAGAACAACAAAGTTTATTTTATCATTTTTTAGAAAGAATAAAACGCTTTGGTGTTATGCCAGAGCGTTTTTGTTTTGAGTTTGCAAAGTTGATGACTCAGTGCTATTCGGTCCGTGACTTGATTTCCTTCCAAATTACAGTTGCCCGGGCCGTAAGGTACTCCTCATATCGATCCTTAACCGTCCCGTTATCCTCCACAAGTTCGTCATAAGGGACAAAATGGGACGCAATATATAAAAGCGTCCTCTGGGTGATGATTGATACGAGCCATTTCACAATCAATGCTGTGCTGTCTCATTATCTTCCGGCTCTTCTTTATATTCTTGTTCCAGGTCTTCGTCGTACTCCTGACTTTCTATAAAGTCAATTGCTTCAGGATCCAGGACTTTGATTCCCGGAATCGGTTCAAAATCCTTGGCATTAAAGGTATATATCTTCTTTATACCATTAGAAAGCATGGTAGCAGCAAGATGCAAATCGTGAATATCTTGCCCGATAACAGGGTATTGCCCGAGGATTGACAACAGTATAGGCCAAGTTGTCGGTGTTGGATAGATCTTGTATATATGTTCGCACTCAAGATACTTCCTGATCTCATCTACAGCTTCATTTGGAGACATGGGATTACTCGCACGATGTCTGCCAGTTCTTGTTACAATAGCAAAAAATTCACTGAGATTCTGTGGCGCAATGCAAACGGGTATTTTCCCTTGTTGCCCGCGGTCTCTCAGCATTTTAGCTACATGGTGGTGTGAATCTTGCTCCTGATCAGCATAAATCAGGATATTAGTGTCCAGTAACACCATATCTTCGGGATTATGGTTCATAAGCCGCTGCTCGATCATATCCGCCAATCAGGTGGGACTTATGCGTCGCAAATACGATTTCTTTGTCTTTGCACGCCTTTCTGTGCTGGGTCTGTTCCCGCAAACTATCAACCATCTTCTGCAGCCAGATGGTATAATCATCGGGCAAGCCTCGCACATCGAGTGTGTCCATCATTTTTTCCTTTGAAATTGATTACAGGAGGCATCGTTTATCTATCAAAATTACTATACCCAACCATAAAAGTCAACCAACCGCTTTCATTTTATCTGTGAGATGATGGGTTTAGATGTCAGATCAAAATACCAGCAATACAGGCGGTCATCATCATCGCAAGTGTGCCGCCGATCATGGCGCGTATGCCGAGCAGGGCTAATTCTGCACGGCGTTCTGGGGCGATGCCGCCGATGCCGCCGATTTGAATGCCCACGCTGCCAAAGTTGGCAAAGCCGCACAATGCGTAAGTCAGGATCAAGGTGCTCCGTTCGCTCAAGACCACGCCCGAATCGGGCTGAGACCATTCCATCATTTGTGCATAGGCAATAAATTCATTGAGCACCATCTTTTTGCCCAGTAATTCACCAGCATAAAAGCAATCGACCCAGGGGATGCCCAGCAGATAGGCAAAAGGTGCAAAGACATAACCGAAAAGTGCGGCAAGAGACCAGTGCCAGTTATATCCAAAGAGCGCGCCAGTCCATTCACCAACCAGACCCAGGGCTGCATCGACCAACGCGACAAGGCCCAGGAACGCGATGAGCATTGCGACGACGTTGAGGGTTAGTTTCATGCCGTCCAAAGCGCCTTTGGTTGCTGCATCTATGACATTGGCGTGTTTTTCTTCCACAGTTAATTCAACGTGTCCCAGAGTCACAGATTGCGCGGTTTCGGGAATCATCAGTTTGGAAATGAGCAGTGCTGCAGGTGCGGAGATGACCGACGCGGCTACGAGATGCCCCGCGTCAATGCCCATGCCCACATAGGCGACCAGGACGCCACCGGCGATTGTCGCAAAGCCACCGACCATCAATGCCATGAGTTCGGATTTTGTCATGCTGCTTATGTACGGACGAACCATCAGCGGTGCTTCGGTTTGCCCGACAAAAATATTGGCTGCGGCTGCGAGTGTTTCCGATCCCGACGTGCCCAACGTGCGTTGCATGACCCATGCAAATGCTTCAACGACTTTTTGGATGATGCCGAGGTAATAGAGGATGGACATCAATGAGGAAAAGAAGATGATGGTGGGCAGTACTTTGAAGGCAAAGAAATGGTGGAGGTATTCTTCTCCAAATACCAGACTTGTGCCCGCATCGACAAAGCCCAATGTGGCGGTAAAAAAATCTCCGATGGTTTGAAATATGGCAGCACCTATTGATGTTTTCAAAATGAATACCGCGAGGAAAAGTTGCAATAACAGCCCGCCCCATACCACGCGAAGGTTCACCTGCTTTTTGTGTTCACTCATAGCCCAGGCCAGGCCGACCATGACCACCAGACCCAGCAGGCTGATTACGCGCTCCATAGACCCTCCTTTAACGGTTGCCGATGTGTATAAATGCTTTTAAATTGGTTCGTTGTCTTTAATATAAGGCGGTGAAACGGTTTACAAGGTTTTTTTTCATTCTTCAGGAAAGGTTATTACAATGGGTATTGAAGTTATTCGGGAAGAGATGGCCGATCTGGTCGATCCCGCGGCAGAACCCGAATTGGTTGCAGATGGGTTTCAGTTCACCGAAGGCCCGGTCTGGGACCCGGCACAAGTGTGTTTGTTTTTTTCAGATATTCCGGCAAATACCATTTTTAAGTGGTCGCCCGAAGGGGGTGTGGTGGCATATCGTCAACCGAGTTATCATTCAAATGGATTGACATTGGATGGACAGGGTCGGCTCCTTTCGTGCGAACACTCTGGCCGGCGGGTGAGCATTGAGGCAGATGGCGAGTTGAAGACGGTGGTGGATTCTTATCAGGGCAAAAAGCTCAATTCGCCCAACGATCTGATTGTCTGTCAGAATGGGGATATCATTTTTACGGATCCACCTTATGGTCTGTCGGGCAGGCATGGTGTGCCTGGAGAACAGGAATTGCCGTTCCTTGGGGTGTATCGCCTGCCTCAGGGTGGCTCAGAGCCCATTCTTTTGATTGACGATTTTGAACGCCCCAATGGATTGGCGATAACCGCCGATGAAAAAACCCTGTACGTTGATGACACGCATCGGGGCCATATTCGCGCATTTGATGTGCAGGAAGACGGCTCTCTCGCAAATGGCAAAGTATTGGCTGAACTGAAAGGCGATGAAGATGGCGCGCCCGATGGCATGAAGCTGGATCGCAATGGGAATATCTATTGCACGGGACCGGGTGCTGTGTGGGTGTTTAATTCTGCGGGGGACCTTCTTGGAAAAATTAAATTGCCTCTTCCCGCTGCCAATTTGAACTGGGGTGGTGAAGATCTGAAGACGTTATTTTTTACAGCGAGAACCGATGTTTATCGCGTTGCGTGCAAAGTGGGGGGATAAATGAAAATCACAGCAATCAAGACGTTTATGGCGAGCATGGGACAGCGGTCTCGCGCGCTGGTGAAGGTCGAAACCGATGAAGGCATTTATGGATGGGGAGAGTGTTATAGCCCCGGGCCTGATCTGGCAATTGGTCCAACGCTGGATTATATTTTTGAGCTGATTAAAGGTGAAGACCCGCGACGGATTGAATATATCATGCTCAAGCTATTTCAGCAGTTTAGATTTCCACCAGGAGCAATAGGTCTTTCCGCCATGTCGGGCCTGGACCACGCGCTGTGGGATATCAGTGGTAAAGCTGCAGGATTGCCGGTTTATATGTTGTTGGGCGGTGCTGTTCGCGATCGCATTCAGGTTTATCGGAGTGTCGGCGGAAAAGACGGCAAGGAAGCAGCAGGTGTTGCGCGCAAGCTAAATGAAGAGCACGGTATTACGGCATTTAAGACCAGCCCATTTCGCCTGGATCCCAGTGCGGATCGATGGGGTTGGGTATGTGCGGCAGCAGCCGATTATTTTGAGGCATTGCGAAAGCATTCGGATGACAATTGGGAATTTGCATTTGATCCACATGCCAAAATTTTTGAGCCAATTCGCGCCTTGCAACTTGCCAATGCCCTGGCGCCTTATGATCCGCTCTTTTATGAAGAACCCTTAAGGCCCGAGAACAGCGATGCGTGGGGACGCTTGCGTTCTCAAATGCAGGTTCCGCTGGCAACGGGTGAATCTCTGTACACGAAGTTTGAGTTTTTGGATTTGTTGTCGAAAGATGGCGCGGATATTATTCAGCCGGATGTTTGTATCTGCGGTGGGTTATTGGAGATGCGCAAGATCGCTGCGATTGCACAGGCACATTATGTGACAGTGGCACCGCACAACCCGATGGGACCATTGGCGACTGCGGTCAATGTCCATTTTGCAGCCGCCACGCCCAATTTCAAAATTCTGGAATATCACCTGCCCGATGAGAGCAATGCCCTGAACTGGTTGGACGAACCCTATTGGCCCGTGAATGGATATTTGGAATTGAGGCCAGACCGTCCCGGCCTGGGTGTGGAAGTGAATGAGGAAGTCATCAAAGCGGGTGAATATGTCCACTGGGAACGGGGGAGTACCAAAGCGCCCGATGGTTCGACGAATTATATTTGAGGGGACTGGGGGGGCTGAAGGCTGAAGGCTGATAGCAGAATAGGAGGAAGCTATGACACCAGAGGAAAGATTTATATTTGATCTCGATGGCTATTTGATCATTAAAAATGTGTTGACGCCTGAGGAAGTCAAACGGCTCAATGAGGTCGC
>JAGWBW010000048.1:0-11165 GCA_021295695.1 Candidatus Latescibacterota bacterium | reverse complement strand
GTGTCTGCGTGGTCGCCCGAAACACAGGCTCTGATTGATCACCCGCGGATTTTGCCGTATTTAATTGAATTGCTCGGTCCAGGTTTTCGCCTCGATCACGATTATTGCATCTTTATGAGGCCGGGGGCTGCTTGTGGTCGGTTGCACGGCTCGCCCGGCGGGCATACGGGCAGTCAGCGCAAATATCTGTATCTGGAAGGTGAGATGTTGAATGGGTTGAGTGTGGTGACGTTCTTTTTGGCGGATGCAAAGGCGGGAGATGGTGGCTTTGCCTGTATTCCCGGGAGCCATAAGACCAATTTTGGACAAAATGTGCCACTCGAAGTACGAGATTTTGAGCGCGTTCCCGATTATATGGTTCAACCAGAAGTGGAAGCGGGCGATGCATTGATTTTTACAGAGGCGCTGATGCACGGCACGATGCCGTGGAGAGCACAACATGAACGCCGCTCATTTCTGTATAAATACGCGCCGGGCAATCTCGCATTTTCCGATAAGTTTTACAATGCAGATGATTATACCAATCCATCAGATCAACAGCAGCGTATCTTAAGACCGCCATCTGCGGGAAGACGCCCACCGGTGGTTCAGGAAGTGTGATCCGCAGATGAACGCAGATACACACAGATAAATGGTAGGGGCGAAAAACCTTTCGCCCGTTGTGAAGGGAGATTCCATGAATATTGTCCTCATTCTCATTGATACGATGCGTTATGACTATATTGGCGCTAACGGAAATGACTGGATCGAAACGCCCAATCTCGATCGTCTATCCGAGCAATCGTGGTGTTTTGATCGCGCTTTTGCCGCCAGTTTTCCCACCATTCCCTATCGCACGGATGTTATGACCGGAAAATACGGCAGTCCGTTCCACACCTGGAAACCCCTGCCTTTTGACACGCGCTCTCTTCCCTCTGTGCTGGGCGAAGCGGGATATGCGACACAACTCATTCACGATACGCCTCATCTCGTCAATGGCGGACACGCATTTGATTATCCCTTCCACACATGGACATTTATTCGCGGTGCAGAAGTTGACCGCGCATGGATGGATGATGAAGCGCAATGGCCGAGCAACTGGTGCAAAGATCCCGTATTCGATGTTCTGGGAGAAGACGCGGCTCTGACAAAACACAACTATACGTATGCCCGTACTAACCGGGGACGCACAAATTTAGACGATTGGAATTGTGCGAAGTTGTTCAATACCGCGGCTGAGTTCTTGCGGGATAATGCGCGGCGGGAAAATTTCTTTCTGTGGATTGATTGCTTTGATCCCCACGAACCGTGGGATGTGCCTCCGGCTTTTATGCTGAAATACGACAAAACTCCCGGTTATGATGGACGGCTTGATCCCCGCGCTTTTCAGGGTGGGGGACGCAACAATCCCAATTTGCCCGATGAAGCCAAAGCGCGCCTCAAAGCGAGTTATGCCGCCAAGGTTACATGGATGGATCATTGCTTTGGGCGTTTTCTCGAAGCCTTTGACGCCACTGGCCTGAGCAAAAATACCGCGATCATTATTGCTGGAGATCACGGTACTAATGTAGGTGAGCGCGGGCGCTTTGGCAAGTACGCGCCTGTGTATGAGCAGGAGATTCACATCCCGCTCATTATCAAAACCCCCGAAGGCGACGGGGGACGCAGTTCAGCCATCTTCCAGCCTCAGGATTTTTACGCTACTGTCGCCAATCTGGCTGGTGCGCCAATTCCGGAGGATATAAATAGCCAGGATATTCTCGCCGCCGCGCGGGAAAGCAGTGCGGGAATGCGACAACTCGCGCTTGCGGGCACTGCCCGGGGATGGGCAAAACAGCGCGGATTTTTCACTGTGTTCGATCAGGAGGGGTATCTGGAATGGCAACCCAGGTCAGAAGACTGTATGCTCACGCCTTATGGGTCGCTGGACAACACGGCGGCGGAATATCCCGACCGCGTCCAGAACCTGCAAGCCGCTGGGCTTTCTGAACTCGAGCACCGGGGTGCTGATCCCATTCTGATCAATTGGCTCAAAAACGGCGCAGAAGGCCAGGTGCCCGAGAATTGCCGCCTTTTCGATGGCTGGCCCGGTCCAGAGGGGTTTCAGACCTATTTCGCCAGGGCTTATGGCGGCGCGTGATGGTGGGCTTTCACGCGCACGGTCACGATATCCGTGTCGTGATATTGCTGGTGGCGAACAGATGACGCGAGATGTCGCAACAATCGAAGAGAAATTTCTCGCTCCACAGGGGTTTCGTCCGTCTGCTCGCTGAGCAGCGCGATCCGATCCTGAAGGTTCTCTTCTCCGGACGAGACAACGAACTCGAGAACTGCGTCGCCTTCTTCTTTGTACGCAATCAGGCGCAAGTGTCGTCGGTCGTGTTCTTCTTCATCTTGTGGAATGAGTGTTAACAATGTCTCCTCTGCGGCGGCATCCAGGCGGTTCGACATCGCTGTGTCCCAACTATTGCGGGATGCGAACGCGCTGAGAAAGTCCCTGATTTTTGGTAGGGCAGAAAAATCGAATGTCATCTCTATCCGGCTGCGGCGAGGTTCTGCTATTTCCACGAATATCGTCATGAGGATGGCTGTAAAACCACCCGCACTCATCCCATTCTCCAACAGACCACCCGCAAATTCCGAGACATATTCGGGAAATATCAGGCCGCTCTGGAAGCCAACTCCGACCAAGAACGCGATGCCGACGATCATGCCGTTGCGATAGTCGATTCCATCCTGAACGAGTATCTTTATTCCGACAACGAGGAGTGCCGCCAGGAGTACGGTGAGATAAGCTGCGATGACGGGACCTGGTATCGATAGGATCAGGGCGAGGACTTTAGGAAGGAACGCCATAGCAATGAACACTGCGCCGGTGGCAACCCCGACGCTGCGGGCACCGACCCCGGTGAGTTCGGCCACCGATACGCCCACCGTATAGGCTGTGTTTGGCATTGTTCCCACAAGGCCGGAAATCAGGGTGCTCATACCATCTACGGTTAACGCACCCTGCACCGCCCTAAAATCCACTGCCCTGCTCTGGCGCCACGATATGCGCTGGATGGCGATGGCACTGCTGATCGTTCGGATGGTGTTGATTACGGCGACGAGCAAGAATGCCGGAAGCAGTGCCCAGAATATCGGTCCAAAATCGAGATTAAAGCCCGGCCATTCGTTTTTGGGCAGGCCGACCCACGAAGCCGAGGCGACGCGGTCTGTGTCGTATAGACCGAAGAAGCCACCAATTATTGAGCCAGCGACAACGCCAATGACTGGTGCCCACAGGCGCAATGCCCCGGTCGCCTTTAGCGCGATGCCGCTGATGATGATTATTGTTGCAAGCGCACTCAGCGGAGCAGATAGGACCGGGGTCCCGGACGGTGTGGCTGACAGCAGGTTCAAGATGGCTGGCATCACCGTGATCGGTATCAGCATGATGACGGTTCCCGCCACAGTAGGCGTCAAGAGCCGCTGGAACAGCGAAAGCCGATAGGAAAGTACAAGCGGGACGAGCGATGTGATGACGACCAGGGTGGCGAGCATCGCGGGACCGCCTTCGGCAACCGCTGTGATACAGACTGCGATAAAGGCTGCAGAAGGTCCCATGGCGAGTATGTAACCCATGCCAATTCGACCGATGCGGACCGCTTGTAGAATTGTGGCCGCGCCGCCGACTGCGACAGCGGTAAACACGGCCCATGACAGATAGGCTTCGGTCGCACCCGCAGCGCGCATCACGACTGTTGGGATCAATATGATGCCGGCGCAGAATGGTGACGGTGTCGTCGTCGAGCTGGACTTCGCATGTCGAAAGTGGCTCGGGTACTGCCCACACATTATTCATAGCAGGGTTTCCAATGGCATTAGTACTAAAGAATGGCACGCAGCACCACACGACACAAATGCGTCGAGGACGAGCGTGCCAATAGAAAGACCTCTCGCGGAGGTGTTCACGCGGCCTTTGTATCAAGTTATACAGTTACAGAAAGTCGAGCAAGAATATTTTATGTTAACATTTGTCAAAAATATAAAATAAAAATCACGGATAGCCCTTGACAGAGTGTTTGGAAAACTGTTGTTTTACAGAGTGTTAGTGGTAAGAAGCAATCACGGATTAAAGGCAAGCCCGTTATCGCTTTGCTGTGCCTGCAAATAGAGTCTTACACGGAGGAGTTTCCATGCGCATCCTCATGATCACCTTTTCAATTGCCTCGCTCTTCCTGACGGACAGTGGCTTTGCTGCGGATTGGCCGCAGTGGTTTGGCCCCAATCGCGATGGGGTTTCCGCTGAAACAGGGTTGCTCAAAAACTGGCCTGATTCCGGGCCTGTTTTTCTCTGGCGAACACCGCTGGGCGAGGGTTTCTCGAGCATTGCTATTGCACGGGGCGCAGCCTATACCATGTTTGCAGAAGGGAAAGATGAATATGCGGTATGTCTGGATGCCGCTACAGGGGAAGAGCGCTGGCGAGTCAGGACCGGTAGCAATTTTTCAGACTGGCAAGGCGGGAACGGTCCCCGATCTACTCCCATCATTGACAAAGAAAGGGCTTTCTTTTTGGGTGCAAACGGACAGCTTTATGCGCTCAATATTGAGGACGGAGAAATAGTATGGACGCACCATTTTCAAACTGAATTCATAAGTGATCCGCCTCATTGGGGCTTTTCTACTTCTCCTTTGCTGGAAGGCAAGTTGCTGATCGTCGAGGTTGGGGGCCCCTCTGGAAAATCCTTTATTGCCTTCGATAAAACCACCGGGAGGGTCGCCTGGGCTTCTCAAGATGACGCGCCTTCTTATGCGTCACCCATTGCTATTACTGTTTCTGATGTCCGGCAGATCGTCTTTTTTCCAGTCTCTGGTCTGGTTGGTGTCGCTGCCAAAGATGGCCGATTTCTGTGGCGGCATCCCTGGCAAACAGGTCCCGATGTCAATGCTGCGACGCCCCTATTTCTCGCTCCGGATAGACTTTTTATCTCTTCGGGCTATGGCAAAGGCGCGGCGGTTATCCAGCTTGTTTCACAAAAGGGTCAGTTTTCGGTAAAAAAAGTATGGCGCAATCGCAGTATGAAAAACCAATTTGCCACGTCTATTCATCACGAGGGGCACCTCTATGGGTTTGACAACGCCATTCTCAAGTGCATTGCCGCAGATACCGGGCAGGAGCAATGGCGCAAACGCGGCTTTCAAAAGGGGTCCCTCATCTTTGCAGATGGGCATTTGATCGTCCTGGGCGAACAGGGCAAACTGGCTCTGGTAGAAGCTACACCTGAAGCGTACATAGAAAAAGCCAGTGCTCAGGTTTTGTCGCCCCGCTGCTGGACGCCACCCACACTATCTAATGGCAGGCTTTATCTTCGAAACCACAATGAGATGGTCTGTTTGGATTTGAGCCGTTGATCGCTGCCTTATTTCCCTATCGCTACCCAAACATCTTTTGTCGCTGTTGGTTTCCCCGGGCGGTTCAGGTCGGTTACGGTTACGCCAATCGTGAGTTTTTGTCCCGGTTTTGCCGCTACATTGAGGGCAACATATACGGGTTCTGTTTCCGTATGACCCCGGTGTTCATAAGAGACCTGTACTCCTTCTTGCTTTTCAGATATGCCCAGCAATGTGCCGATGCCTTTTAGCAACCGGGCGCCGGCATTTTTGCTGCCGCGCACGGCATAATCCACTCGGTAATGCGTTTGTCCTGTGTCATCTCTAAAGAGGTTATACACTTTATAGTACAGATAGACTGGCTGTTCTGGGGCAAAGGTGTGTGACGGTAGGGGGAGCACTTCGAGTTCGTCTCGGATGAATTTGCCTTCTGTACGCGCTTCTATTGTTGCGATTTTTCCCGCCACGACAAGGTCGCTTACCATCAGGGTCGGGGCGTTGTATGATTCTACATCAACGAGTTGCCGGTGAATTTGCAATTTTCCCGAAGCCGGGTCGGTTACGCGCACAGCCATCAGATAGTGGCCGGGTTTAACTTCTGCTGTGACCTGATCCACCCATAAAACGCCGGGGTCGTCAACTGTTTCGGGCTGTGTTGCTCGCGTGTTCAGGCTGTCGCGGGCAATTTCTTTGCCCTGTGCGTCAAAGAGGACCCACATTCGATTTACCGAAGCCGATATCTGTGTTCCCCGTTTTTGCGTTTTCAGTGCGGTCCATGGTACGCCGATAAAGGCATATAGGCGGGTGTCGCGTCCATTTCCCTGGAAATCTGCCACGGACATAAGCAGCGGCATAGGATCTCCGGGATATGGATAGCGGTAAACAGAGGGCGTGCGGTTGACGACCCGTGCGACCACGGCTTCGGGTGCGAGGTGCAGCCACAGCAATCGATTGGGCGAGTCAATAGGCGGCTGGGGAAATTGAAAATCAAAATTGCCCAGGGCGTCGAGAAATGTCACTTCAATACCTTCGCCAATATGGGCGTAAATCCAGGTTTCCCACTTGTAGTTCAAAGACGCGCCGTCTCGAAATAATGTCCCCTGGTGCGGCATGGGAAATATCGGCAGCCCCCGAACCTCGGGGGTTACGCGAAGGACCGTGTTCGAGCCGTATGACGACTCTGCTTGCAGCGATGTCGTAGGGGCGATTTCGTGCAGTGCTTGTCCCGCGAGGTCCATGAGTCGGTTTTTTACCCGAATCACTTTTGCATTGGTTTCGAATACGAGGTGATCGGACCAGCTTCTGTGATCGGGATGACCAAAACGGATATATACATCGCCGCGCGCATCATAGGGTATTCGGCCTTCGGAAAAGTTTTGTATCGCGTAGTTTACGCGCCGGTAGTGTTCCAATCTTCGCTCGTTAACAGGAGTGGTCGGTGTTGGGTCTATTTTGCGCCAGAACAAATTGGTGAATGCGCGTTTCTCATCTCCCCTGATCATGCGGAAGGTCTCAAATTCTTGTGCCGACAGGAGCAAGGTGACATCTTCGTACAGGGCGCGTTCACTTTGCGGCAAGAGGGATAAAAATTGCGAAAATGATGTTTCTGCCTGCTCATACGCACCCGATTCCAGATATTGTGCGCCCAGGAGTGGCAGATAACGCTCGGGATCTTTTTGGGCGAGATCGCGCAGTTCTGTGGTGGTGTGCAATTCTTGTTTCAGATATTTCAATTCCATAGCCACGCGCGCCAGTCTGCCCCGTGCCACGCTGTGCGCTGGATTTACAGCGACTTGCTTTGACAATGCCTTGACGGCTTTTTCAAAATAATAGAGCGATTCGTAAAACACACCCAGCTTAAAATACGCATCGCGGTGTTGCGGGAAGCGTTTGACCACATTGCCAAAATGATGGTCCATATCCACGCTGCGCATTGCCAGGTGGCACATCGCCAGATTGTAATACGCCGCCTCGTATTTCGCGTCGAGAGATACGGTGTCCTGAAAAAAATCCAGTGCGCGGCGCACCTGTTTTTTCTGGATTAGACACGCCAGTGCGCGGCCGTGTCGCGCGATGAGAAACCGCCGGTCTTTTTCCAGAACGCGCACAAAAATGCGTTCTGCTTCCAGACCTTTGTGCTGTTCCAGCAAGCAATATCCCAGCGCGCACAGGGCAACGCGGTTGTTGGCATCGTCCTGTAGCATCCGTTCAAATAGTGCAACAGCATCGTCGAGCAGGGCGGTATCTGGAGGTGCGGCGCGCGTTTTATAGCGCCGGGGTATCAAGCGGCCGCGTTCAAAAAAAGCGTCTGATACCGTCAGGTAGCGACGCCCGATATGATACCCGTAATAAAATTGCAGTACTACGGGATTGTGCCGTTGCCAAAAGTCTATTAAAAATTGCGCTTTCTCATCCCGGGGCAATGCCCGATATACGTTTGCGCTGTCCGGTCCGGCGCGTTCTGCGATCAGGGCCGCAGCGAGCGAATCTGCCCGTATATCGAAACTTTCCTGCAGGCGATCTCCCCAGGCTGGCGTACATATCATGGCAAATGTACACGCGAGGATGACGCGTTCACAGATGGCGCGAATTTTTCTTTTGCCGTTACACATGACGTAGCCTCTAGTACAACGCCAACGAATGTCCCTGTTCTGGAAACCAGATACAATCCACTAAGAACGATACAAGTACACCCGTGAAATACCCCACCATAAGTCCCAGAAAAAACGGCGATGCTTTGCGGTATAGATTAATGCCGCCCGCCCGCAATATGACAAATTTGGAAAACCATGCAAAGAAGATCGAAAATACAATGCGATTGACGGGATACGCTGTCACGGCAGCAAATCCGATTGGATGCAAGGGCCACCAGGGCCATGCATAGCGCAACGCCAGCATCAATGCCGTGGTTGCCATTCCAATCAGCGCGATCAGCATGCGCTCGCGCTCAAGGGCAAAAGGGTCCCGAATATGAGCGGCTATGGTATCAAAAGTGTTCTGCACATAAGGACCGTAAATGCCGCCATAATTAAATGCGCCGGTTACATAACTCGATGAAATTTGATAATACGCACTTGTGGTTATTACCACCAGCATGGCCAATCCCAGGGCGATGACCAGGCGCATTCTTTCGTGTCGGATGCTGTCGTAAAGCCGCGTGGCATTGGCGAGGTTGGCCATCAATATGGTTTTGATATCGTGATGCCAGGTTTCAGTAAGCGCAAATGCCGCCATTCCCGATGGCGAGATATTCACGGGACCCAGCAGGTGATATGCGACAAATTGTCCCTGTATCATGCGGCTGCTGATCAGGCCACCCTCTACGCAGACGCGCGTGATCCCCAACCAGATCACGCCCACGAGGCTCAAAAAAGTCAGGGCGACAAAGACCGACATGCCGGACGTCACGCACCAGCCTAAAATAAATAGCCCGCTCGCCAGCAATCCGCCAAGTGCTGCGCGGTAGGACAATAATTCGCCCGAGTCTTCAACATCTCGCGCATTGAGCAGGGCTTTGCGAAATACGTTTCTTAGATGTTCTCGCGCCATCCACAAGCTCCACGGCACCAGTACGCATAGTGCACCAAATCCCTGCCAGTTTTCAAATTGCGATGCCGGCCACACATGGGTTGGGCCTATTTCGATTCCCAGGCGGTTGAACAGCCCCATTTCGAGGGTTAGTAACAGGTGAAATACAATAATGCTAAACAATACATCCAGGTCCATAAAATACGATACGCCAATGATTACTGGATAAAACCGCGTGTGTATTGGCGGGAAATACTGACCGAATTCCATCAATCCCAGATCTCGGGGAATGGTTGGAAAAAGCGGCTGGAAATATCCAACCATATTCCAGTATATGGGAAATGAAGCGAGCGCGAATCCCCACCAGAACACGGGGCGATTCATTATGCCCACGGGCCAGAATCCACGCGGTTCTCTGTTGACCAGTTCCAGGGGCAATGTCATCAATGGAAAAGTCAGGCGTTCGTGTTCCACCCATTGCTTGCGCAAGATTGAAACCGCGCAGAATCCAAATACGCCGATCATAAATACGAGGCTCAGGCGCCAGATCATCGGCGTTATCCAGATTTCCCAGGGGATGGTTGCGCCTGCTGGCAGTCCCTCAAAAAACCACCGCGCAGCCGTCACATCGGTTACGACCGCCCAGTCGGGCAAATACGGATGTATGTCGTCTGCCCACCGGTTCTCTGTGTTGGCAAAGTAAAATGGTGCTGAGACGTTGGCGATTAAATGCCCCATAAAATAGCTGGGCAATGCCGATGCGACCAGGCCCATGCTGAAGATGACCAGCAATTCCGAAGGGCGCAAGACCCATTGTGGGCGCACTTTTTCCAGGATTTTATTCAATACGACTGCGATCAACAAAAAGGGTACGACAGCGCCCCAGGGCAAATGATCCTGCGCCATTTTTGTGGTGTGTGCGATATGTCGCGTAAAATGCCCACCCCATCCCAGGAAACCCGCGCACATGGCGCCTATTACAATGGACCGCGCGGTTACGGCTCGTTGAAGTGGTGCTGTCTGTGTTTGTTGTTCGCGAATGGCCATTGAGGGCTCCGGATCGCGGATGATGCGGGTGAGGGGGCAATATAAGGATGGCAATATCGGGTGTCTATTCAATTAGCGCGTGCGCACCATTCCCGCTTTTGCCGAGGGGTGATCGGGCGATGTTTGCAAGACCTGCTGCCAGGCGCTGCGCGCTTCGTCTATCCTTCCCAGAGACCAATATGCCCAGCCCATGTTCGCACGCGCATTGTGGGTGTTGGGATCTCGTTTCAGTGCTTCCCGATAGTTATTTATCGCTTCGTGAAATTTTTCTTCGTGAAACAAGATATTGCCCAGGTTGACATAGGCACGTATGAGGTCGGGATCCTGGGATAGTGCCCGGCGATATGCGCCTTTAGCGGCTTCCATTTTTTCGGTGCGTGCGTATGCCAATCCCAAATTGTAATACAAGACCGCATCGCCCTGTCCATATCTTTCCGCTTCTTCCAGATATAATCGCGCCGGGTCATTCTCGTTTGCCCACAAATAAGCGGTGCCCAAATTGAAGGGGTCCATCGCCCAATTGTTTTGGGCGAGTTGTCCGTTTTGTTCAATGCGATAGCTGGCCCACAGGATGATGAGCATTGCTGCACCGATGCAGAGGGGTTTCCACTTTTGCAACTGTACATAGGATATCAATGTCCCTATTCCCATGCCTGCAAATATCATGAGGATGGGAATTGCGGGCATGCGATAGCGCGAAGATACGTGAAATGCCAACACGCCTGCCGCGTATCCGATGAGCCACAGATACAAGATGGCGTGGCGATCAAATTGTCGGGCTGCGACGATGATTCCCACAATGGATAGGGGTAATAATAGCCACAATTCTGCAATTGGAAAGCGCAGGAGGGCAGAGAATTTTCTCTGGTAATAAAAATTGTAATTGAGCGGGACTTCGTATCCGGATGCAAATAGGCGCACTTTTCGCAAGGTTACGGCTATCGCGCCTATTGGATCATCTATCCAGAAAGCGAGGCCCTTATTAAACCAGAAGGAAGAGACTTCAGATGCTTTCAAAGATCGCCCTATCGCATCTTCGGCCACGCGGCGCGGTCCTTCCAGGTTGCCCTGTGCCCCATCCGGGGTGATCTGTGCATCCACGTTAGGAGGTGCGGAGAACCAGCCCGGCGCATCCGGGTGGTTGCCCATGTAAAAGTTGATGCCGCCGTGCGCGGTCATCAATACCCAGTCGTCTGCGACCAGGCCGTTGCGTAGTCCGCATACGAGGAGCGGGAG
>JAGWBW010000266.1 GCA_021295695.1 Candidatus Latescibacterota bacterium | reverse complement strand
ATATCAAGCTGTATGAACTAAGAGAGCATATTGGTCTGGTAACCCAGGAAAATCAAGTTTTTCATGATACAATCTGGAATAATATCCGATACAGCAAGCTGGAAAGTACGCCTGAAGAAATCAATCGAGCGATTATACTAACTGGTTTGGATGGATTTATTGAGAAGGCCGAAGATGGTGCGCTTACGCTTATCGGTGATCGTGGGAATACGCTTTCGGCTGGTCAAAGGCAGCGTATTGCCATTGCGCGTGCAATTTTGAAAGATTCGGATATTCTGATCCTGGATGAAGCCACGTCGGCACTGGATTCCGAAAGCGAAGGTGAAATTATAACAAATCTACAGGATCTATATGAAGATAAGACCCTGATTGTGATTAGCCACAGACTCAGCACGATCCAGCAGGTAGATGAGGTTATTTATTTGGATGAGGGGAGAGTTTTGGAGCAAGGAACCCATGAAGAGTTGATGGAGAAGAAGGGACATTATTGGCGTCTTTTTCGCAAGCAACTCATCGCATAGGGAATGGAGATGGTGGGTTTCTACGATTATAACATCAAATTAATTCTTTTGCGTGCATTGGTTATCCAAATTTTGGGAATAGGCGCAGGATTGATTTATACTGTCATTTTTAGTGAACAGCTTCTGTTGGGCGAAGTTGAAATTCCTGAAAAACAAGATGATATAACGTATGTCTCTTTAGAAGGTCTTCAAAATGCAATTCAATCGAAATCAAAAATATTACTCATTGATGGGCGTTCTGAATCTGCTTATCACAAAGGCCATATTTCAGGGGCTGTAAACATACCGTATATTCAGCGCGATTATTTTTTTGAGACCCCAATAATTGTCTATTGTTCTGGCAAGAGTTGTAATATCAGTGTCGAATTGGCGAGGTCTCTATCAGGGAAATTTGGATTTATACATGTTCGAGTTTTTCAGGGAGGATGGGAGGAATGGGTAAAGGGAAAAAATCCGATTCAAACGAGTTTTGACAGATGATTATACTTGCTAAATTAGCATGGACAGGAACCGTAGTCCGAGCATTTCTGGGACTTATCCTGGCGTGGGCGGGAATTGTAAAGATCCAGAACCCCGAAGCATTTATTAAAATTGTGACAGCTTACGATCTGCTGCCCGCGGGATTGGTCGTCCTATGGGGAATTTTCTTGCCCTGGATTGAGCTTGTGACAGGTTTATTTTTGTTTTTAGGTTTGTGGCACAAGAGTGCTGTGCTCAGTAGTTCTGGTCTTTTTTTTCTGTTTGCAGTAGCAGTCAGCATTAATATTCTCCGCGGTGCAGACATCGCCTGTGGTTGTTTTGGGTTCAATGACACCAATTTGTATGTTGTGTTGTTTCAGGATCTGGTCTTTTTGCTTTGCTGTTGTTTTTTATTTTTTTTGAAATCTACACCTTATTCTCTGGACCATTGTCTTTATACTTATCGAAGTGGTGGACTTTCGTAAAGTATTCCCAGGCAAAAGCCGCTGACAGACCCTGGCAAGTCGAGTGTCGGTGGCAGATAGCAGTTTAAAGCCCAAGCATTTGGGAATATGTGGACTTGATGAATTAAAAATACCTATTGAAGATTGCTATTTTCTTGTATAAAAACTGTGTCTTTTAATTTGGGAGAAGGTGATCATGCGTAGATCAATCCATTTAGGAATAGCTTCAATTTTCATTTTCTTCTTTTTCTTTATTCAAAAACCAGTAAATGCTCAAGAAGGCAGTTATTGGCGAAGCAAACTATATCCCAAATCCTGGCAGCCGGGATATAAGGATAAAGAAGGCCGTTTTCTCCATGATTTTTCCTATGCTGGATATTATATGGGAGAGAAAGAAATACCCGTATCTCATAGTGGAATTCAGGTGAATGTCACCGCGGATCCATTTGGAGCGGATAATACAGGCATAAAGAATGCCACATTTGCAATTCAAAAAGCCATCAACCATGTCGGATCGCAAGGAGGGGGTATTGTTTTTTTGCCAGAAGGTACGTACAGGATACGACCTCCTTCCGGACAGTCCCAAGCCCTCCATATCAGGTCAAACCGAGTAGTATTGAGAGGTGCAGGAAAAAATAGAACCTTTTTATTCAATGACGAATGGAAGATGCGCAAGAAAAAGATTGTTTTGGTTAGCAAGCCTGGCTCTTGGCTAATTCCAGCAGGAGAATCAGTGAGAATCACCGAAGATTTAGATCGCCCAACGCACAGAGTACCTGTAGCTGATATTTCCAATTTTAAAAAAGATGACTGGATCGTGTTAAGGGCAGATGTTACAAGAGCATTTTTAGAGGATCATGGTATGAATACACTTTGGTCATCTGCTGAGCAAAAGGGGATGCTTCTTTTACGTCGCATTACAAAAGTTGATACGATCGCTAATGTCCTCACGATTGATATACCCACCCGCTATTTTCTTCTGCAGAAATATCAGGCACATGTTTACAAGGTCAGGCCCCATATACAAGAGGTTGGTATAGAGAACCTTTCGATTGGTATGAAAGAGCATCCTGGCTCTGGCTTCCAGGATGATGATTGGGATGAGGCCGATACAGGAGCTTATGAGGTTCATGATTCTTCAATAATCTATATTCAAAATGCTATTAACTGCTGGGTTCAGAATGTCAATACTTTTAGGCCAAAGGAAAATTCACACGACTGGCATGTTCTCTCTCATGGTATCAAGATAAACATGTCTCGCAACATCACGATTCGTAACTGTGATTTGCGAAATCCCCAATATAGGGGAGGAGGGGGCAACGGTTATCTTTATATATTAGCGGGAAGTGACTGCCTTATTCAGGACTGTTCTGCTGTAAATGGACGGCACAACTACTCAATTAAAAGGATGTGGGCGACTGGAAATGTTATTCACTGTTGTATTTCAGAAAATGGCAGGTTACCAAGTGATTTTCATATGTATTTGAGTGTGGCGAATTTATTTGATAATGTGACAGTTGATAAAGATTGGTTAGAGGCGCGTTATCGTTTAGGCGGTATTGACAATTTATTTGAACAAAGAGTGCATGGACATACAACTACGCAATCTGTCTTTTGGAATACACTCGGAAAAGACTATCATCCTCACAGCAAGTCTGTGATTATTGACTCAAGACAGTTTGGATGGGGATATGTTATTGGAACTCGGGGTAAATGCTATGAGGTGACCCTCAAACCTCGCATTTTGAAACTCTGGTTAACAGATCTAATATTTGGCAAAGACGCGACACCATTGGATTACGTTGAAGGGATTGGGAAGGGAGACACGCTGTTGCCAATGTCTCTCTACGAAGACCAGCTGCAAAGAAGATTAAGAATGACAAATTAGATGAGTACATAGTGCATCGTGGTACAAAAGATTCGCCATATTCTATTCGGATGTTGGAGTTACCCTGCTTTAGACGCTGTTGCCGAAATGGTCGAGAGAGAGCCTGCGGTGTGGGTTATACCACCCCGCAATTAAATTGGAGGATATACAGGCACAACGTAATCACTATGCAAAATGTCAAAATGTCAAAATGGGAAGCGAGAGGCTATTCGCTACGAAGTCATATATAAAGGCATAATTCACCCTCACAACATTCCGTTTTTTGACAATTGGTTTTATATTTGTGAATCTGCTGATTACAGGATATATACGCGGATTGCAGGTAGATGATAAGAAAATCGTTGTATGGACTTGACCCGTTTTAGTGGACAACTTATCTCTTTCAGAGAAAGGAGTCCAAAATGGGAAGAAAAAGATCATACCCAGCAGCATTTCGTCAGCAAATGGTCGCGCTGGTCAGATCGGGTCGTAGTGCCAACGATTTAGCCAAAGAGTTTGAACCGACCGCCCAGACGATTAGTGCCTGGGTACGTCAAGCAGATCGCGATGAAGGCCGACGAGATGATGGGTTGACCAGTCGTGAGCGGGTAGAACTTCAAAGGCTTCGCAGAGAAAATAAACGCTTGCGTCAAGAGCGCGAGATCCTTGCAAAAGCCGCGGCCTGGTTCGCAGCGGAGACCGATGCGATACCCCCAAAATCTTCAGATATATAAAGGCGCATCAGGCCATCTATCCGATCACCA
>JAGWBW010000265.1 GCA_021295695.1 Candidatus Latescibacterota bacterium | reverse complement strand
CGGTTGTTGATCCAGTTATACACATAGTACGATACAAACGACAGGATCAAATTGAGACCCGTGATCCCCAGCAATATGCCGACCAGCGTCACCAAATACTCATAATCTTGTGTTGGCAGTGCTTCATCAACAATAATTTTGAAGATGTATGGAAATACAAGTGATGTAGCTATCCCGACCAGCATAAAGGCGAGCACAATCAGGCCATAATGCCAGTAGGGAATGACAAATTTTAAAAAGAATGCGATCATGTCTTTGTTTTTTTTCATTCTTGCTTTCCACCAAATGTTGAGAATGAGTAATTATCCAGCCACAAAAGGCACAAGCGGGGTACAACTGGCAATAGCCAGTTCCAAATCACAAAAGGAAACTATGATCATCGCACCTAATCGTGAAAGGATGCTGTAGGAGCGGCATCCCTGCCGCGATCACTTAGACTCTGCCAATACTCATCGAGAGAAAATGGAATCTTCTGTTTCCAAAAGAGCACCAGAGCAAATGAGAGCAGCAACACATCCTGCAATAAAACCCATTCCATAGAAGCGCGTTCAGTGCCAAAGCCAAAGCATCCGCAGGACATATTTACGCCCTGATAAATTTTAGTACCCAATGCACTGGTAAAGGCAATCAGCAAGCCCGAAGCGATGAGCGTGTTCGCGTGCGTCCAAAATCCCAGGATTAAACACAGTCCGATAACGCATTCAAGATAGGGCATCAATATTGTGACGGGAAGAATCAAAAACTCGGGCAGCAGATTATACGCCCGCACGGTATATGAGAATAACTCGAGGTCCGGTATTTTAACGACGCCAGCCCATAAAAATACGCCTCCCAAAATGAGGCGCATGATGACTTGCATGGTAGTGAGGAACATCACCCTCTTGTGCTTTTTGTGCTTCTTGTGGCTATTGGTTTGATTTCTCAATGGGAAATTTCGCTTTCTCCCAGGCGGGAAAGCCTTCCAGGAATACGTACACGTTTCTATGATCGCCCAGATAGTCTTTTGTCCATTCTGCAATTTTCAAACTGCTCTGGCAAGTCGCCCCAGAGCAATACACAATAATGGTGGCACTCAGTGGAATATTTAATAAAACAGTTTTCTGTTTTTCAAAATTTGAGATAGACAGATTGATGGCTCTGGGTATGTGCCCTATAGCGTATTCTCGATGAGACCGCGCATCAAGAAATACGACGCCCTGTTGGTCAAAAAACCATCTTGCGGCTTGTAGAGAAATGGGCTGAATATCTTTGGAATGAAACAGATGATCTGTATTCTGAAAGCTGAGGCTTCCAATACTGAGGAGAGACGAAAAGGCCACCAGTATGCCCATTTTTAAGAAATTACTCATATACACGCCAAGAAGACCTGTACGAAAAAAAGAGTGGGCTATAAGTGTACGAAATAATCTCCACTCTTAATCAGAAATCACAGGTCTATGTTTCCTTCAATTTACCCATTCACCCCTGGCCTTCCTATCAAGCTGATGGCTGTTCCCTTTTCTATCTGTCTGCCTTACGATTGCCTCAAGATTTATCATAATCCAGATTTACCATCTTGCCTTTGAGCTTGAGCCAGGCTGCCACTTTTTGCTTAAAACCCTCTGACTTAGCTCGGCCGCCAACCATTCCGAGATGCGCGTATATAATTTTGCCCGTTGTTCTGTCGTAGAAGAGCAAGGTCGGTGTATGTATAATATTCAGATGCTCGAATAGCGAAGGCTCATTTTCGTCCTGATAAATAGGCTGTTTCCACAGACCGCCAAGTTCTTTTTCAATTTTTTCTTGCGTCGTCTGCGGGGTAATTTGGGCTATGGCGACTACATCAAGATGCTCTGCATTGTGGGTGTAAAACTTTTGCCATAAGTCCAACTCGGTCTCCAGACAAGAAGAACAATCATTTTTCGTAAAAAGAATCGCCACAGCGTAATCCGTTTTTTCTCCAAGATTTCTTACGGCTGTTGAATCGCCAGTCAAGATTCTTAGAGAAGCATCAGGAAAAGTCATCGTTTCCAGCGTTCTGTGCTGTTCTCCCAAATTTTTAATATATTTGTACCTTTCTATAATAGGCGAATACTCTGTAAGCAATGCCTTGCTTTTGCGATATTCGACAAACAAGACGACTGTAATAATTGTCCATCCCACGAGAATCAGACTCCCCAAACCGATCATAGCCTTTTTGGGTATTGGCAATTTTAAAGGGTTATGATTTGTGGTTTTGTCCATAAATCGCTCTTTTAAAATAGATTTAAACGGAAGTCTTGGCGCAATGTCCAATATATCGCAACGATTTCTGAATCTATGGCCTTGTGATTGTTGTGACAAACCTTATGAATATCATTTTCTGCCACACGTATCTATTTTGCACACTCAAATATATCTTTTGCAGCAAAAACGGAATAGAATAATCAAGCGTAGTGCCTGAAAAACATCTATTGAGACTGACAATTTTAGGATTATATCTATAACTTTTAATGTCTAAAATGCCTCTATCTCATACCGCTGATGAGGATCACGCTTACCGTTAGCGCAATGCCGTTCATAGCAACGTGAATCGTTCCGGCAATTGAGTAAAACGGCAGGATCCCGATGAGTGTCAGCGCGATTCTGTAAAATGAAACAGGACAACACACGTTTTGAGTGCATTGTCCTGTTGTCTAATTCCGGCGAAAGATATTTCCTGAATTGAATTTATGGAGTTACCCCGCTTCGGTGGAGAGATTAGGGCTTGTGTATCAAGCCTGTGATAGATGCAGTTTTTCATAAGTCATCGGCGCATAGTAGGCAATGGAAGAATGCCTGCGATGCGGATTATACCATCCTTCAATATAAGAGAAGATAGCCAACCGGGCTTCCTTCTGCGTACGGAAGGATCGACGATTGATCAACTCACACTCAAGGGTGGCGAAGAAGCTCTCGCACAGTGCGTTGTCATAACAGTCGCCAGCAGACCCCATTGAGGGACGTACGCCAGCCTCACGACAACGCTTTCCAAATGCTATGGAGGTATATTGCGCCCCCTGGTCAGAGTGGTGGATCACGTCTTGTGGACGGCGCTGGTAAAGGGCCATATTTAAAGCTGACAAGACCAACTCACTCTGCAAGTGTGTCGCCATTGCCCAGCCCACGACGCGGCGGGAGAAGGCATCCATGACAACAGATAGATACAAGAAGCCAGACCAGGTAGGTACGTAGGTGATATCAGCCACCCAGAGTTTATTGACCGTTGCAACCGTGAAGTCGCGCTTTACCAGATCAGGAGCCTTTCTATCCTTTTGCGCCTTAACAGTCGTTTGCGTGCTC
>JAGWBW010000264.1 GCA_021295695.1 Candidatus Latescibacterota bacterium | reverse complement strand
CCAGCAAAAAGGGCTTGTATCAGAGCGACACAAGCCCTTTCTTTATGGAGCCATCCAGCGGATTCGAACCGCCGACCGCCTGATTACGAATCAGGTGCTCTACCAGCTGAGCTAGGATGGCTCTAAAATATAAAAAAATACTGTTCTCGTTTCAGGCGAAAAATACACAAAGCTCTGAAGGCTGTCAAGAAGGAAGAAAAAAAGGAGATCACAATGAAATTTGTCGTCGCTGTCGATTGTGAAGGCGTAGCCTGTAGCGTGGGATCACCTGGCGCATCGCTAAACTCTTCTCGGAATTTAGAATTCGCCAAATTACAGGCCACGCGAGAAGCGGATGCGGCTGTCCGTGGATTATTTGCAGCCGGTGCAGAGCAGGTAATTGTATGGGATAATCACGGCGGGAGCTTGAATCTGAACTACGATCTCCTGGACGAGCGATGTGATATCGCGCTCGGCGTGGGATTTGAACACCGATTCCCCGGCATGGATGAATCATTTGATGGCGTAGCGTTTGTCGGTTATCACGCCATGGACAATACTATTGACGGCGTGATGTGTCATACCTTTAGTTCAGCTACGTATCAATGGATCAAAATCAACGGACGAGAAGTGGGAGAGATGGCCATAGATGCGGCCGTTGCGGGCGAGCGAGGGGTACCAGTCATTTTCGCTTCGAGTGACGACAAGGGAACCGCGGAAGCTGAATGTTTTTTTCCGGGCGTCGTCACAGTCACGACCAAGCAAGGGATGGGATGGAATTGTGCGGTGAGCAAACATCCCAAACGGGTGGTAAATGAAATCTATGAAACGATCCAGAGCGCCGTAACAAAACGCAACGCCATAAAACCCTTTGCATTTTCATCTCCTCTGGCAATGGAAGTGCGCTATAAACGGCTCGAAGCCGCGCAGTCGGCCAGCCGCGGATTTTCCGGCGCAGAGCGCGTTGATCCCTACACTGTGAAGCGAACGCTGCAATCCATCCAGGATTATTATTGAGAATATGCAAAAACATGGGAGGGAAAATGAAAATTCTACTCGCAGCCTTCAAACAAGAAACATCCAGCTTTAATCCAGCGCGCATGCCCTATGATATGTTCAACGTATTATTTGGCGATGAACTGCTCGCACTGCGAGGCAGCAATACCGAAATAGCCGGCGCGCTCGACATCTTTGCCAAACGCGAGGACATCGACCTGGTACCCATTTATTCGGCATCATCTGTATCCGGCGGGCCCGTTGCCGACGCGGACCTCAACAGACTCATGGACGAACTGCTCACAGGCATTCGCAACAACGCACCCGCAGACGGGATGCTCATGGTCTTTCACGGCGCAATGGCTGGTGAAACTGAAGTCGATCCCGAAGGACATGTTCTCACTGAAATCCGCAACATCCTGGGCGATGTACCCATTGTCACCACCTTTGACCTGCACGGTATCATCACAGATCGCCTCATCGCGCAATCCGACATTATGGTGCCATTTCACACGTATCCCCACATCGACATGTACGAAACCGGACAACGGGGTGCGCGCAACCTCCTCGCCCTTCTCGATGGCAATGTCAAACCCACCGTCGCGCACATTCCATTGCCCATGCTCGTGCGGGGCGACGAACTCATCACCAAAACCGGACGTTTTGGTCAGGCCATCCGCTGGTGTCAAGAAATAGAAAATTCCGAAGGGGGCCTGGGTAGCGGTGTCTATATCGGCAATCCCTTCACCGATGTACCCGACCTGCGCTCCAACGTCATTGTATTTACCGACAACGATCCCAAACGCGCACAACGCGAAGCCAAACGCATAGCCCAATACATGTGGGACAATCGCGACCATTTTACCGCACCACTCACCGCGATTCCAGACGCCATACGCCTGGCCGAAGAAACCCGGGGTCTCACCGTCTTTTCCGACGCTGCCGATGCCACATCTTCGGGCGCATCAGGCGATAGCAACGCCATTCTCAAGGGCTTGTTTGAACACAACTACCAGGGCCGCGCACTCCTGCCCATTGTCGATCCTCCCGCTGTTGAAGCGGCCTTTAATGCAGGTGTGGGTGCCACCATAACCATTCCCATTGGCGGCGCGGTTGACAAAACGCGTTTTTCCCCCCTCGAATGCGAAGTCTATGTCCAACTGCTCACCGATGGGACATATATCACTGGCACGGGCACATCGGGACATGCGGGCAACACGGCTGTTCTCCAGATCGGGACCTACAGCATCATGGCGACCACACGCCCGGTAAGCATCATGGATCGCAAAGTCTTTGAAGCGCGCGGCCTCGACCCGCGAGATTTTGATCTGGTCGTGTGCAAATCGCCCAATGGCTTTCGGGTTCACTTCGAAGAAATTGCCGCCCGAATCGTGCCTGTTGACGCACCCGGCTCCACCAGTGCCAACTTAAAATCCCTGCCCTATACCGAATGCCAACGCCCCATATTTCCACTGGACGATAACGTAAAACCGCCACGAGAAATAGACGGATAGTATGACACACCTGCTATGCCAAATCTGTGGAAAGACCTGTAGTGCCAACACCTTGCAGTGGCGCTGCTCCTGCGGTGGCCTCTTTGACCTCCATTTTGAGGCCGAGCTTTTCGTTGATTCACTTCCCCACCGCCCCCCCACCCTGTGGCGCTACCGCGAAGCCATACCAATCAAAGACAACACCCATATCATCACCCTTGACGAAGGGTTCACGCCGCTGACACCTGTAACTATCGCGGGCAAATCGCTTCTCGTAAAACAAGACCACTTGTTCCCATCCGGGTCGTACAAAGACCGCGGCGCAACCGTTTTGATCAGCCAGGCAAAAGCATTGGGCGTTCAGAACATGGTCGAAGATTCGTCGGGCAATGCCGGTGCTGCTGTCGCAGCTTACGCAGCGCGTGCGGAAATTGCCTGTGACATCTACGTTCCCGACAGCACATCAGCGGCAAAACTCGCGCAAATCCAGAGCTATGGCGCAACCCTTTACAAAATTCCAGGGTCGCGGGAAGATACGGCGCGTGCGGTTCAAGACGCGGCGCAAAAACACTTTTATGCAAGCCATGTGTGGAATCCCTTTTTCTTTCACGGCACCAAAACATTTGCCTACGAGATCTGGGAGCAAAACAACTTCAACGCGCCAGACACACTCATCATACCAACGGGAAATGGAACGCTACTAATTGGGGCTTACATCGGATTCACGGAACTTTTCAAACAAAATTTGATCACCCACATACCCAAACTCATCGCCGTTCAATCCGCCCATTGCGCCCCGCTTATACCCAATTGGACGGATAAACCCTCCGCGACCATCGCCGAAGGCATCGCCATTGC
>JAGWBW010000263.1 GCA_021295695.1 Candidatus Latescibacterota bacterium | reverse complement strand
ACCTGGCTCTGGCGACCTGATGTGGCAAACCTGCAATTGGACCATTATCCTTTTCCATCCAGTCTTCATCAAACTCGACACCTACACTCAGGATGTTACCTGCAATTTGGGCTGTCTCGCAGGCACGCTTTAATGGACTCGCAATAATTCTGTCAAATTTGATCTTTCTCGCCTTCAGTTCCTTTGCTCGGACTTCAGCTTGTTCACGGCCCACGTCTGTAAGAGGTGCGTCATACCGGCCCTCAATGACATTCTCATCATCTGCTCGAGAGCGTCCGTGGCGCATGAACATAATCTTGATATCATCATTCATAAAATAGCTCCATCATCAATCAAAAGAGGGGTTGTGTTATGGAAAGTGAGGTCCGTCAAACTGTAATCACATCTCTTGAGTCAAGGCATCGTGCCACAGTTTGAGCAAAAGGGCAGTCAGTGAGAATCCATCCCTGAGTTTCTTTTTTTTGATCAGTTGACGGACTTCATCACAAGTAAACCATCTCACACTTCTCACTTCATTCCTGTCAAACTCCCCCTGAGACCCTGTTGTCAAACACTTCGCAATGTGGAACACCTGGTTAGAAATACCATTGGAGGGATGAAAAGTGTAGATCACTTCCATATTACTCGAATCATATCCTGTCTCTTCGATGACTTCGCGCCTGGCAGCTTCCAGTACAGACTCTCCCTTTTCAATCCCTCCTGCTGGAATCTCCCATTCGATAGTATCGGTCGTGTATCGGTAAGATTCGATCATCAGGATCTGTCCATCATCATTTTCAACGAGTACAGCGACAGCCTCCTTCTTAAAATCCAGGAAGTAATGGCGATCAATTATTCTGCCTTGAGGAAACTCCACTTTGTCGGCATAAAGATTCATCCACGAACTCTCGTAGATTACCTCCCGGGATAACCGGCGCGGCTTTCGCTGTCCATGGCTATCTATAGTCATTTCTTCCTCACTTTTGGGCAATTTTCTTCTGGGATAGGCCCTTGTTTTCCCGATTCTTGAAAATCTTCAAAGAAAGTTCTGCAATTTGTCTCTCTTCTTCATAAAGTTTTCTAAATTGATTATTCTTGAGTTTTTCATTCAGGTGTTTTTTAAAGGTCTTCATCCATTGCCTCCTTCAACTTGTTCTCCTCAAATTGTAAAGCCCACTACCATTTTGGGCAGTGGGCGATTAGCGGTCTGCAGAACTTCTATATTGCCTCTTTTTTAACTATACCGATGTCTTCTGAATTGAACTTTCAAAAAAGCGAAGGCGTTCTTCCATTGATGAATCTTTGGTCTGCAAATAATGCACTTGCCGAATGAAGTGTATTTCCTGCATCATTTCATCATTCGGAAATTCCTTCCGAACATCTTCCCAAATCTTCTCCTGCTCTGCCTGCGTCACTTTTCTCATAGATGACCTCCTATAACTCCGGCGGAGCAATAATTTCTATCGGTCCATAGCCTTTCAACGCATTGATCAAATTAACCTCGCGTCGCGTGTTCACTTTTACCAGATGTGTGAAGTTCCAACTGCAAAAATACCCAATTCCATTGGTCACCGCAATAGCAACATGGTTGGCATCATCTATATATTTTTCCGGAAAAACTTCTCTTCTGACATATTCTTGAGCCAGAGCGTCGGCTTCTTCATCGAACACCAAAATATCGAAGTCCTTCACCAGGTTTTCTAATTGCCTTCTTCTTGCGGCATTTGGAGTACCACGAATTTCTAACAAGACAATGCTTGAAATAACAGCCTCATAATCTGATAAAAGTAATTCCCAAAACTGAAGGGTCTGTCCCTGACGCTCTGGGGTTCTCGAATCGTAATATGCACTTGGAACAGTTGAATCCAGATAAACCTTCTGTTTTGCCATGTGTAATCTCTACTATGTATTTTCGATTCGAAAACCACTTGTTCCCGCTGCAAGATCTTCCAGGCAGTCATAGATTGAATCGTCCAAAGCGTCATGATTTGTTGGCAGATGGGTTTTTAGAGGTTTACCCTTGACTCTTTACCGGGCTATGGAGTTTATATTTTCTCTTAAAATGTCATTAATATACTGTAATATATAGAGATATAAAATTCTAAGAATTAGGTGATTTTTCATAGAGAGAGCTATGACCACGCTATTAGCCCAAGGCCCCTTCTACAAGCCCTCTCTTTTGATGGCGAAGAAAAATGGGTGAACCTCCTCCGGCGCATTAGCACTTTTGGATCCACCTCCTACGGTACCTTCCTGTTCAATCTGAAACCCAGTATCAGTGAGAAACTTCTTGTAGGTTGAGGGACCAAAGTTGCTCCAGTACATGGTCCCGCCGAAGAAGTCATCTTCAGTATATCCAGGCCCATCGTCGTACTTTGCAACCGTAAACAGAAGGAGGCCGCCGGGCCGAAGCCATTGTGCAAATCGGCGAAAGAGGTCCTGATGCTCTTGTCTGGGGATATGGAAGATGGCGTAAAAGCTGACGATTGCATCGAAGCTACCTGCGGGAAACTCGGTCTCCATTACGTCGGCGATGACGAATTTGGCTGTGGGGACGTTTTTCTTAGCCAAAGCTATCATGTTGGAAGATATGTCGATCCCAGTGAGGCTGAACGTCTCTGCAAAATGTCGTGCGACCGGGATACCAGCACCACATCCAATGTCAAGGACCTTTGAGCCGGGTATCAGATGTTTAGTTATCAAGTCGAGTTCCGCTTCTGGCGTGGTACTCCTTTGTCCAGCGTAATCTCTCGCACACCGGTTATAGGCGGTCCTTACCAGTTCCCGATAATTGGTTTCCGGATCGTCGGCGATTTTGAATGGCATAGGTTTCCTTTCTTATCTGAGTTATGAATTTCCTCTATCCAGTTCCGACAAAAACAAGCCCTGTGAAGATGATGGCGGTTCCAAGATATTTGGGTGTGTAGCCGGGTTCTTTGAGCAGGAGGATGCCGAAAACAGTGCCCAGGGGAATGCTGATCTGGCGAAAAGTAACGACATAGCTGACGTTTGAGACAAAAGCCAGGCTGATCAGGACCAGTGTATAAGCGGCGGCCATGCCAGCGCCTGCCAGCAGGGCGCGGGATGCTCGCGTTTTCAGGATTTCCAGCATAAGAATGCGACCGCGTTCTCGAAATAGAACCCAAACGCCCAGCCAGAGGGAGGTAATGAGACCTTCGAAAAATGCGTAGAGAATCGTAGCCTGCCAGCCTGCAATGGGGAGAGCGGGAGAATCTCTGAGGAAGTGCAAAGCCTCGTCGTCGATGATCGAATAACCGGCTGTGGCAAAGGCGGCCATCAATGCGAATAATACCGATGAGTTCAGGTAGTTGTCAATATGGAAATCA
>JAGWBW010000047.1:4717-21923 GCA_021295695.1 Candidatus Latescibacterota bacterium | reverse complement strand
TGCGTGTACCCGTGATCGGGACCATCGCCCCAGTGCATCATCCCAAGACCCTGATTGCGCCCATCGGCCATATTGATAATACTGGCTTCAATATCCCAATTTTTATTCGTGGGAAAGAGATTCTCCCACACATTGGCTTCGCGATACCACGACTCGGGCAGAATACCGATATCCGGATATTGAAATTGGAGCGATTGCACAACAACATCGTCCAGAGACATGGCAGAGGTGTGAAAATAAAATTGCATGCGATGGGTCTTAGCCACGCCCTGCAAAACCTTGATGGGATCCTGACTCGCGGGATAAATATCCAGATCAATACCATCTTCGCCTACTGCAATACCTTTGGGAAAATTCTGATGCGCTTGAAAAGGCGTAAAACAAACGCCTTTTTCGGCATCGCACCAGTCCGCCCAGAAATCGCCATAAAACGTCTCAAGCACGTGTTCAACAGACTGAAAAACAATCGTCTCAGCATCCAGAAGACGCGCATTTGCACCCTCTGTGATATCAGTGCGATAATAACCTTCCCCAGTAGCACATCGCACATCGCCCACACCCGATGCGGCGAACTTCAGCGCAATCTGGGCCACATCAACACTCACTACCTTCTCCCGATTGATAAACTGATAATCCAGGCGAATAAAGGGTTTTCCCGCCCATGCTTCAATCAGAACGCGCACATCAAACAATGCACCCGCATCGCCAACGTGCTTACCCGCACACTCAACAAGACTCCGCACAGGACCTGACTCCAGAATAGTAATCTCGTCGATATGAGCGAGATACGACACGCCTTCTGCATCCGTTATACCAAAAGAAGTATTTGCACCAAACCATTCAATATCATTTACGCGAATCGCCTTGAACAGGTCCGTACCGCATCCAACATCAATAGAAAGAACACCCGTATCAATGGTATAGAGATCTCCCCTTTGCGTCACCGTTGTCCTTTCATCGGGAACAGGCGTAGAAATACTGCCATCAGTGGCAAAAATAAGATCATGTGCCGTATTGCCTGGAAGATCGGCCAGAAAATGCGCCATAAGCCACTTGATCGACCCGTCGTCCCAGCGCGCTGTAACATCGGTCTGAACCGCTATACCTATTCCATCATTACAAATACCAAATTGCCCAGAGTCAATAAGTCGTCCCTGGGCAAATGGAATACCGAGCGAAACGGGTTCGCCAATACGGTCGTACATCGAAAGTTTATCAAAATGAATTGTAGCCACAAGCTCCTCCCTTGAGATCATCAAACCAATCTGCGTTTCATCGAATATATTTCAAAGCTCTCCCTCACGCAACAACGCGATGGACTTGACAGCTTGACGCTATGTGGTTTTGTCTTATATTATCGCCACGCGGTTGGATTTTGAAGTCTCTATCTCCTCCACAATCCAATAGAAAGGATTATACTATGTCATTGCAATTAGGCGATGTTGCCCCCGACTTTACGGCAGAAACCACGGAAGGCACCGTCAATTTTCACGAATGGTTGGGTGATGGCTGGGGCATTCTGTTCTCCCATCCCGCTGACTTTACCCCGGTATGCACCACCGAATTGGGCGCCATGGCGAATATCAAGGACGAATTTGACAAGCGCGGCGTCAAAGTTTTAGCGATCAGCGTTGATCCCCTCGAATCGCATGAAGGCTGGATTAGCGACATCAACGAAACGCAAAATGCAACCGTGAATTATCCCATGATCGCCGACCCCGACCGCCAGGTAGCCGATCTCTACGGGATGATCCACCCCAATGCAGATAACACACTAACTGTCCGTTCGGTATTTGTAATTGGACCCGACAAGACCATCAAACTGATGCTCACCTACCCGGCATCCACGGGCCGCAACTTCGACGAAATACTGCGCGTGGTCGATTCCCTGCAATTGACAGCCAGACACAGTTTGGCCACGCCAGTGAACTGGCAACCCGGCGAAGACGTAATTATTTCACCCACCGTTACAGATGAAGAAGCTGCCGAGCGCTTCCCCGGATACACCGCAGTAAAACCCTATTTGCGCGTCATACAGCAACCCGCCGAGTAAACGACCACCCGCAAAAAGCAAAAGGTCTGTGACAAATGTCACAGACCTTTTTTATTTCCGATTATCCCAATCTATTCATGCCGCAACGCTTCCACTGGATTGGACAGCGCTGCGCGAAGCGCGTGGAAACTCACAGTAAACAACGCGATCGCCAATGCAACCGCGCCACTCAAAACAAATATCCACCACGAAAGATCCGTGCGGTAGGCAAAGCCATCCAACCAACTTTGCATCGCAAAATACGCGACTGGCCATGCAAACAGATTCGCAATCAAAACCATAATTGCGAATGTCCTGGAAATTAGCACCACAATATTTGATACACTCGCGCCCAAAACCTTGCGCACCCCAATCTCTTTCACCCGCTGCTCAACCGTAAATGCTGCAAGGCCAAACAGCCCCATACACGCGAGCATAATCGCCATCCCCGAAGAGAGCAATGTCAGCGCCTGCGCCCGTTGTTCTGCGTAGTACATGAATTCAAACTGCTGATCCCACATTATATAGTCAAACGGCTGATCTGCAGGAGCGAATTGCTTCCAGGTCTTTTCAAAAAAGGCGAGCGTCTCTTCCAGGCCTTCGGCTTTGACGCGCGCGCCCAGATTGTAAAATTGCTGGTGCCGAAGCGTCAGCGCAACAGGGCCAATTTTTTCGTGCAACGGACTATAGTGAAAATCCTGCACAACGCCAATCACCGTTCCCTTCCGATTTCTCACCCGATCAACCCACTCAAAAGACATGCCAATGGGATCAACCCAACCGAGCCGAGCAACCGCCGTTTGATTAATAATAAAAGCTTTCGACGTATCTGTGGGAAATGCAATCGGATCAAATTTTCGTCCTTCTACCAACCCGATTTGAAACACATCGAGATAATCTTCATCGACCTCCAGAAGGGGCATGCGCCAGTCTGTGCCTTCGTGTCCCTCTGCCCGAATAGTTCGGGTAATACCCCCGCCCCATCCAATCCACCATCGATAAGCCGTCACCTCAAGCACATTCGGATGGGCGCGAAAAGCCTCTTTCACCGTGGCATAACGGGCGGCGAGCTTTTGCCCCGGGTCTGATTTTGTCTCCTGATCGAGAACAAATATGGGTATGAGCACCATCTGCTCTATATTAAAACCCAGGTTCTTGTTTTTCATATAGTCGAGTTGCAAATAGATCACCCCCGTACTCGCGATCAGAATAATTGAAATCGCAAATTGCACCACCACCAACCCCTTCCGAATCCACTGCCCCCGCGAACCCGCGCGAAACGCCCCCTTTAGTGTCTCTGTGGGTTCATACGCAGAAAGAAAAAACGCGGGATAGACACCGGCAAATATCCCGACGAGTATGGCAATACCAACCAAAGAAATAGCGAGCAAGGGATCGCTCAACAAATCCAACTCGATCTGCTTAAAGAAAAAGGCATTAAACTCGGGAAGCACGAGTTTGACGGCAACAAGCGCGAGCACAAGCGCGACCAATGAAGTGAGAATAGACTCGCCCAAAAACTGCCCCATCAGTTGTGAACGATACGCCCCAGACACCTTTCGCAAACCCACCTCGTGCGCCCTGCGAGCCGATTGCGCCGTGGTCAAATTTGTAAAATTAATACATCCAATCGCAAGCACCAGAACTGCAATCGCACCAAATTGATAAACGCGATCAATATCACCGAAGTACCAGTCCAGATTGTAGTCCTGTCTCGAATAGAGATAAATGCGGTTGAGAGGCTGGAGATGATACGCATTTGTGCGCGCGATCTCCGCACCCATATAGCGATCGATCAATTCGGGAAATTTTGCAGCCAGCGCCCTGGAGTCAGCCCCTTCTCGCAGCAAGAAATACGTATTGACAGGACGCCAGCCATCGGTTGGTATCCAATCTTCCCAGGCGTATTTCGCGCCTGGGGACGTAAATCCACCTGTTGAAACATAATCGAATTGCAGTGTAGAATTGTGGGGCACATCTTTTAATACCGCTGTGATGGTGCGCTCGCCTCCGTGGTGATTGCTGTCAGCGGTGATGGTCTTGCCAATCGGATCTTCTTCTCCAAACAACCGCTTTGCCGCCGATTCTGTTATAGCAATAGCATTGGGATTGGGAAATGCAGTTTCGAGGTTGCCACGCACAAATGAGAAGTCGAAAATCTCAAACAGCTCAGGATCGGCAACACAGACACCCATCTCAAACTTTTTTTCATCCAAACGCACATCTACGGACGACCACGTTATCACGCGCACGGTTTTTTCCACTTCGGGAAAGTCCCGATCAAGCGCCCCTGCCAGCGCACCCGACGTAAATGGCAGATAATCCGATTGTCCCCCAGATCGGGTCTCCCGGATAACCCGATAAATCCGATCTCCTTTTGCATGCCAACTGTCAAAACCCAACTCGTCCTGAATATAGAGCACGATCAAAAAGCACGTACCCAGACCAATGGCAAGCCCCCAAATATTAATCGCACTAAGGGTCTTTTGCCGATTGAGATTTCTCAGTGCGATAACCAGATAATTTCTAAACACAACAACCCGCCTCCGTTACAAATAAAAACTAAAATCATCACTTACGAGTGTAGCTACGATCTGCAGAACCGTCAAGGTTTAGCAGATAATTCCCAATTAAAAACCATCACCCATTGGACATAGCTTGATCGCAGATGGTTTCTCTTTTCACATAGATACATTATATTGACCGAGTTGTATTTCCATTTCCCACACACGCTCTACCCGGTCCACTATGAAGACCATCACCCGTACAACCCTCTATCTCATCATCCTCTCTACCTCCTTGGCCGGATGCAAAGACAAGCCCACTGCACCGCCGGAAGAACCAGAGCCGCCACCGCACGTTGTATCGCAGACACAAACAGGTATCCAGATCACAACCCATGTGGGCACCACGCATACCCTCATCTTAATACCCGAAGGACCGTTCCAAATGGGAGCCAACAACGGCATACGCAACGAAGGTCCAGAACACACTATCTACCTCAAAGCCTATTACATAGACCACACAGAAGTCACCAATGCCCAATGGAACCCTTATGCCATTGCCGAGCGTCAACTGCCCAACTTCGACCCGCCCGAACATCCCGTTGTCAATATCAACTGGTTTCAAGCCGGCGAATACTGTGAATGGCTCGGCGGACGTTTGCCCACTGAAGCCGAATGGGAAAAAGCAGCGCGCGGAACCGACGGGCGCATCTATCCCTGGGGCGCTGCCCCAGACCCTAACCGCGCCAACTACCTCAACAGCGGGGATCCCTTTGACAACGGCACAGCACCTGTTGCATATTATCGTGAAGGCAATAGCGACGGGCGCAGCCCTTATGGCGTATTGGACATGGCCGGCAATGTTTGGGAATGGACACAAGATGAATACGACAGCGCGTACTATCAACGCAGCCCACGCGATAACCCCGTCAATTACGAACTCAGAACCCACTTCTTGCACCTCGAACGCGTTGTACGCGGCGGGTCCTGGTTCAGCACGGCCTTCCTCATTCGCACAACAGCACGCGCCGCTCGAACATCCAACCTTCAAACCGATACGCTTGGATTCAGGTGTGTGGTGGATCGGTAATTGTGATGGCTTATCTGAAATACTGCGTAACATCAGTTATAAACACAAAGGACACGCATTCATCGAGTGCATGTCCTTTTTACTTTGTGACAAGAATCAAAGACCGAGGATTTTGAGAAGTCTTTTCAGTTCACCTTTTAACCAATCTTTGGAATACCACCGAGCACCCCCGCCCGGTATTTGGGATAGAGACGCGTATCTCGGCGGAGACCCTGCACATCTTGCGCTCCATGTACACGGGTTGCGCCACTGTTGTCCTTCTCGACGATAAAAATCTCCTTCTTTTCCAGATGGTCGAGCAAGCCGACATTGTGAGAGGAGACGAAAAGCTGTGCGCCTGAAGGGTTGGTCTCATGGGAACGGAACCAGCTAAGAATTTCGCCGACGATATCCACATGAAGGTCGCCATCTATCTCGTCGAGGACTGCAGGAACGCCTTCGCGGAGCACAATAAAGTTTCTATATCATCAATTGTAGCTTCAATGGTTTGTAGCATTATAATTAGCGGTTTTCTACTCGCTATCTTTCAGATTTTCACTTGCGCAAGTGAAGCATTTTTCCCTGTACAGACTCTGCAATCGAATCTCGAATAAAGTCACTGGCCTTGAGAATTTCAATGCCAATGAGTTCACCTTTATCGTTGTATTCTGCAGTGATATTGGGCCTGAGTTCAATGCTGCTGTTTTCCGAATCGTCAGAAATCGCCAGATATAAGATGTCTTCTGGCTCAAAGTATCGCATCTTCGTCTCACTCATTTCTCAGGCCCAAAAATGATTCCTCGCCAAAACTTTGGTGGCAATGGAGATTGATGTTTAATACAGGCAAGAATCAAAGCTGCACGAGGAACTTCAATAAATGCCTTTGGTGGAAATTTTTCTCTACACTGTTCCACGAAATCTCGAATTTTTTCGGCCAAAGATCTCTGATCAGGCGGGTAAAATTCAAAATTGTGAGTCATAATTGCTGTCCCATCCCTAACAGGTTCACGGAGAATCCGCTCGTCCCAATCAACCGGAGGTATCCATCCAAGCAAGTCAATTTTATTATTACTCAGAGACTGTCCGTCTTCGCCAACACCCTTTACAATCTGCTCAAAGTAACGCTACAATAACTCATCACGCTGGCTTTCGTCAAGCGAAAAGCATAATTCCAAAATCACCAGAAGAAGATATGAACTTCCATCAGTAAATTCTGGGGGGCGTTTAGAA
This sequence comes from Candidatus Latescibacterota bacterium, assembly GCA_021295695.1. Classification (GTDB taxonomy): domain Bacteria; phylum Latescibacterota; class UBA2968; order UBA2968; family UBA2968; genus VXRD01. Next base: position 15,088 of record JAGWBW010000047.1, on the reverse strand, counting down.
GTAGCTGCAAATTCAGCGACTAAGTCCATCCTGTTTCGAGCTTCAATGAATGGTAGCCCACTCATTTCTGCTCTTCTTGTAAGCAGAAAATTTTCCAGGCTTCCGAGCCATTCGTATATCTCGTTCTGGCCTTTTACCTGCCATAGCATCAACCATACCAAAAATAACTCAACATGGTGAACATCCAACAAGGGCCGCAATGCAGCGGGATTATTATAGAACAACTCACCAAGCCATTCGACATTTCGCTTCAAATGCTCTTCGAATCTTTCCCTGTCCTCACACTGAGTGTCCCAGAATTGCTGTGGGGCATAGTTCAATACTGAGAAAGTACCTCCATTGGGGGACCAATTGATTCTCCCATTCTGCAGACCCGAAATCAAAGTCACCCACCTGCAAACAAATATACTGTAACGCGCTCGATAAGTGCTGTGGCATCAACTCGGGCGTGAGAAGATTGCTTTTTACTTCTTCTACCAATCTTGTAAGATGCCACCTCTCAAAAGTCAACTTAACACTATCGTGCCGCGTATCGCCGAAGGATCGAGTTGTTTGTTTGAAGAGTCGACAACCTGTGCCGTGTAGGTGACAGGCGTGCCACAGCGCGGCGCGTCAGAAAGCGTGGATAGAATCGCCTCCGATAAGGCAGGGCGGTCGGCTTCGACTTCGACTTCGACTTCGATCAAGGTGAGGTGTTCTTGGTGACAAAGCCATCGAGAACGCCACAAAGAGACTGTCTTGCGGTGTATTTTGAGGTGCTCAGCAACCTCAATAATACTCATCCCCTCACTGCTGTAAAGGATGATGCCAGCACGTTTGACATGGTCTTGTCGGCTGGTGTGACGTTGGACAATTTCTTCTAATACCGTGCGTTGCATCACGCTGACGGGTAGGGGACACGCTTTTTTATAGTAACCGGGCATGGAACCCTCCAAGGGAAATATCGACAAAGGCTTGGTATGCGTTGTTGAGATTGGAAATAACCTGATCAAGTCGGCTTCGTTCATCCTCCACATCACTAGGAGATGCGACAAAGATGGTTATCTTAGTCCCAGTATGCTGTTGTGGCATCGTTAGTAATCCTTGCTGAGGTTGCCTTAGCTCCTTTTTCTTTATCAAAGAAGATACCCAATACCGGACAATTTGGCAATATTATAAATACAAAAAAATGTCCGATTAGATCTGATCGTACGATTTAATCGGCTACAATAACATCCCGGCCAACACACTTAGTCAGAACAATATCTAATCCCTTTGTCCCATACCTGTTCCACCTTTTTAAGCACAATACCCAGGCCCATAGTTGTAGAAATTCGTCTTGCAGCCATTGGTTCACAAAACTATATTCATTTTGAGTACGCGTGACATGGATGACAAAGAAAGAAGGCAACATGCACGACGATAAAGAAATTCCAAAATTCGACAGTTACGAAGAAATGGCAGCGTTTTGGGATACACATAGTCTTGCCGACTATTGGGATCAGACGGAGTCTGTTGATTTCGATTTCGCGCCAGAAGCACGGCGGCAATACCTAATAGGGGTTGACCGTGAGGTGTTAGCGCGTGTGCAACGTCTTGCTCGAACACGGGGAGTAAGCGATAACAGGAGCATCAAATATGGCAGATAATATACCAATCGAACACCGGTTCCATTAAAGCGGGGTAACTCCAGAAGGGGTGCGGCCCGAGGATGTGAAAGTCTATGCTGTCTATCTGACGCACCAGTAATCCTTATATTCGATTTCCCTCTGGGCACTATCTTGGAAGCGCTCGAACCTGAGGAATTCTAGAATCGGTTTTCCCCGACCGCACTAGTTTGAGACTTCGATGGGAGTATTGTTGCCTTAAATTCTGGGTGAAAGCCCACAAACGGAAGAATCACATATGGCGAAACCGAATATTCTGCTCTTGATGACGGATCAACAGCGTGCAGATGCGATGGGCTGCACTGGTGGCTGGGTTGAAACGCCGAATATGGATCGGATCGCAAATGAAGGAGTGAGGTTTTCTAATTGCGTTACGAATTCGCCTATCTGTGTACCTGCAAGGCTGAGCCTGGCTACGGGACACTACCCTCACAATACGGGTGTGTGGAATCATCAGGACCATACCCTGTCGACCGACGCGAAAACGTGGACCCAGGTTGTCAGGTCCTGTGGGTATCGAACCAGCCTGTTCGGCAAGACACACCTACATCCTACGTCAGGTGACTTGCGCAGTCGAGAGCACCTGCTGCACGCCTATGGGCTGGATGATGTGAATGAAATTGGGGGCCCACGGGCGTGTGCAAACTGCGTTTCTCATATGACTTCGATGTGGAAAAAAAAGGGTCTGTGGGAAAAGTACAAAGCGGACCTCACTGAGCGTTCCAGAACCAAACGGTACCTGGTGCGGCCCTCGGCAGTGGGGCTGGAGGACTATTACGATGTATATGTAGGCCAGCAGGCCAAAGGCTATCTAGAAAGCTATGATCGCTCCGAGCCGTGGTTTTGCTGGGTGAGTTTTGGCGGACCACATATGCCTTATGACACACCTGAACCGTACGCGAGCAAGTACCACCCCGACTCCATGCCCAGTCCGGTTCCTTATCCCGGAGATGAGCGCAAGCGACCTCGGGGAACCCTGGATGATATCCTGGACAACAGGCCCACATTCGACCCTGGAGAAGAAAAGATACTACGAGCGGATTACGCCGGTAACGTGACTCTGATTGACGACCAAATCGGAGAGATCCTATTGGCGATCGAAGCACGTGGTGAGCTTGACGATACGGTGATTCTTCTGGTCTCTGATCACGGCGAAATGAACGGTGATTGTGGAATTCTGGCGAAAAGCAATTTTATGAATGGCGCCGTTCGCGTACCCCTGGTGATTCGGACCTCTGACACCGTCGGTCGTTCGGCTGCTGGAAAGACATGCGCAAGCCATACGGAGTGGTTTGATGCGGGGCCGACACTAGCTGAACTAGCGGGAGGGGAAATCGAGTATCCCCAGTTTGCGAAATCCCTCTGCCCGATGCTTGCAGACCCCTCGATCGAACACCGGAGCGAGGCGATTTCGGAATATGGCGGAGATGTCATGCTGTTGAATCATGATTGGAAGATTGCACTCAACAAAGAAGGAGAGACCTACCTGCTGTTTGACGTGAAGAACGACCCGAGTGAGGTGAATAACCTGGCCGGAAGAGCCGATATGGCTGACGTGGAGAATTCTCTGAAGCTGAGGATCCTGGAACGAATGATGGAGAGTCAGGTTTATACAGGGGCCAGGTTCGCGGGTTGATTTTCAGGGGATCACGGACCAAGGCGAACAGGATAACGGCTGAGGCTGAACCGTTCGACCTCTTCTGGGGCAACTACCACGGGGGATAGGTCGAGAACGCGGAAAAGATCAGTTCATTTCGAGAATACCCAATCGGTCTTCACGCAAATGATTTCTCAACTCGCGATAATATTGTTCGCGGACTTCTATGCTTTTCATGTTGGCATCAATAGTATAACCCGCGGGCTTAAACACAATAAACATCACCTTCCTGGGAAGCGTGTCAATATTGATAGACGCGCCGTGGACCATTGCCGTGGTGCAAACCGTCATCTGCCCCGCCTTTGCAAGCAAAGGAATAGGATCTGCAAAAGGCAACTCGGGAAGTTCTCGAAATGGGACTGGATTCTGAATATAAGTCCCATGCTTTTCCACATCCTCTGCAATCAAACGGTGGCTGCCGGGTCGGTACATGAGAGGCGCCCGCTTTTTCGTCACATCGCTCAACCAGATTAGGCAACTGCAAAGCATCTGTTTGGGTGTGGCATCCAGGTCTGAAAGGCTATATTTAATATCCACATGTTCGGAAAAACTGAATATTGCGCCGGGCTGTGGATAGGAAGTAACAATAAACGCATTAAAAAAGTGCACTTCATCAGCCCCCAACGTCCTTTTCGCCACAGCTTCCAAAAACGGATCCTGGATCAGATTCAGCAATTCAGGCTCGAGAAAATACCGTTGCCCCACACGATACTGGGTCGGTCTCCCATCTTCCGGGCTTTCAAACGGCAGCATCCGATCAAAAACCCTCGAAACGCGATCCAGCCGCGCTTTACTAAAAGGCGTATCGATAGTGACCGCCCCGATCTCTTCAAATTGTGCAATTTCAGATTCGCCAATCATAACATACCTCCTGTATCCTTCTAAGCATCCAGCCACACATCCTCAAACACCCGACATCCGACGCCCTCCTGCCCCATGGAACTACATGCGTAGAGCGTGATATACTGAGATTCATTGAGAGGACCAACAGTACTATACGAAAAAGTCTCCGGTTCTATGACCCTGTGGCACCAGGATTGACCTTCGTCATCGCTAAAATAGATCGCACCGCGCTGGCGCTCTGTAGCGTGCTGCCGCTCGGATTCGGGCAATTCGGAACCATTGGGAATAGAAAAGAGCAGACGCTGACCACCCCGGGCAAGTGTACCGTGACAGAGTACCCCGCTGATATCGACGAGAAAGGGCCGGGACCACGTCTTGCCACAATCCGTCGAAGTATGGGCAATGCGCTGCACGGAACCGGAACGCACCTCCGAGAGAGGAACGTGGGCTTCAAGCATACCTCGTGAATTCAGCCTGCGGACGAGCAGCAATTCCTCACCGCGGTTAATCGACACAACAGAGGCTTCGTTAGCCAGATAATCCGTAATAAAGCCATCCACGCGCCAGGTCTCCCCCTGATCATCACTGTAAATAACAGCAGAACCGGACTGAGGATGATTGCGAAAATGATTCGTAACGGCCTCTCCCTCGGGCACCACAGTAACAGGTCCCCCCAGAACGTACCGCCCTCGATACGAACCTTCAGAAATCGCGTGAACCTGCCCCACCGCGTTGAACATAATCAGCGTACCATCGGAATAGCGGTGATTCAGAGGCGACCGGTCCCCGAGCAACGTCTCCACAGTCCAGGTATCGCCATCGTCATCCGAATCGAACCTGCAAAGAACCATAGGCGTATCGCGACCCACGGCGTCGATATCAATACCCGCCTGCGCCCGCATCTCGCCATAGTCCTTGTCGTAAATATTTTCCGTACCTCGCAAATCAACCATAGACAGAACAGACACGCGCTCGCGTCCATCTCGTTCGGAGAGATACGCAGACACCGCGTAGTGATTAATCCGACCTGAAACAGCCCTCGCCGACGACCATGTCGCGCCCCAATCGCTACTTCTGCTCGTCAAAATCACCTTCGGATCGTCGTCGCGGCCCCCGCGCAACCTGCCCTGACAAAAGGCGATCAACACGCCATCGCGCGTGACCACGTACGACGGCTGAAACGTGCGACACACCACCTCACCATGCACCTCAAACCCCGGCTCAAAAACGAGCGTCCGTTCACTCAATCCATTTTCAAGCTGCCTCATACGAGCCTCCCATAAAAAATAGCCACCGGATCACGCGATCCCCGCAAGCCAGTTCACTATAGAAACGACCTCTTCCCCTTCGGTCTCCTGTGTTTCGATCAAAAATCCCTTCTCCGCTTTCAGATTGGCATAGGTCTCAGAAGTTAGTGCGTAGTCGGCCTCATTTTCTACTCAAACCGTGAAGAGGTATAGATCGTCGGTCGCCTGAGCACCGGCGAAAAAGACGGGCAGACCGTCACAGATCAAATCGGTCTTGCACACATCGTGGATCGTCGGGCCCCTGGGATATCCGTCGCCAAAATCTCCGTAGGGAAACGCAAGCCTGTCGGTTTCGTGCAAAAGGTCGCCATCGATGTCAAAGCGGCGCACAATATTCCCGGATCCGACGATCAAGCACTCACGGTCCCGATCGAGATAAAGCCCCGTGCAGGTCGCGGAACCAGTACAGGGGTAATTACCCAGGAACTCCGGGGCATCAGGATGCTCCACATTGAGAACTGTGACCGATGGATCCAGCAACCATTCCTTCCTGGGATCCTGGATCCTTGAAATACCAGTTGCCACATAGGCGCGCTTCCGGTGCAGGATAATGCGGTTCGAAATGTTCATATACCACCTCGAAGGCTCACCTCCGTTGGCAAGCGTCCAGCCGCCTGGATCAGTGAAGCGTCCATCGTCATCCACAGCGTCCGGAAAAAGGCCGAGAGGAGTCTCTACCTTGCCATCTCCTCTGAATCCCGTCACGCCAACCAGGGATCCTTCATGGCTTGCGCCATGGCAGCGGGCGAGCACATCTTCGCGCACTCCGATTTCAGTCAGCCAGCCATCGTCCTCAACGCGTACAACTTTGATGACATTTCGCTTGCTGACGGCGAGCACCGTGTCGGCAGCCACTTCGAAATCGTTGACTTCCGGGGCAAATGCGCTACAGTCGATGGGAACGAGATCAGCATTCGAGAAGCGCATGCTTTCGATCCCGCGATCACTTCCCACCATCAGATATCCGTTGCAGAAGGCGACTGATTGGCAATCGGGGCGGCCGGGCAAGTCCGCAACCAGTTCAGGGCGTTCGATGTCACTCACATTCCAGAACGTGATGCGATTGCCGTATTTTGACGGTGCGGCTACCAAACCGTCTCCGAGATACGCCGCCGCATGCGGCCCACATCCCGGGTACCGCCAGTAGTTTTGTATGCGCATATAACCCCCAGTAAAGCGCGATCGTCTCACCGCTGGTCCGGCTGAAACCTGAATAATCTTATCCAGATCTTCCATCGCGAAACCGCAGCGAATAGAGACCTACGTTCTTGAGGTAGAAGCGGAGGAACACAGGCATGCCCACAAGTTCGGCCATATCCTGCTTATTTTTCCATGTCACTTTGTGCTCGACAAGGTCAACAGCCTGTGTAGTGCAGTCGGCAAGAGTGAACCCGGGCACGGAACTCGGGGCACCGCTCTCACCGAAACGCAGCACTTCGACAGAGAATTCGGGCGGAACAATCGCCGTGACCGGATCGCTGTTATAACCGTCTGCCACGGTCGTATTGACGATCAGTTCCGGTGCGGCAACAACCAATTCGCGGGTGAGCAGGAAGCCACCCGTATGCGCACCCATCTGCGCGACGAATCGATCCTGGAGGAATTGTGCCCGACCGATGCCCGAGACATTGTTTCTGTTGCCCTGTGCCTGGCCGTGGCGGGATCCGCGATAGTAGATAAAATCCGTATTTCCCATGCTCACAATGCCTCCGCCCCCCGAGGTGGAACCCGAATCGAAGGCGTCGGAGCCGCCATGGGGAAGATATACAGACCGGTCGGGCAGCATATTCCAGTGCAGGCCATCGCTGCTAAACGCCAGATGCAGATGGAAGGCCATGTGCGGCGGAGGCCCCATCATTCCGACAAAACCGATGAAATGGCTACCTACTCGAGAAACCACCATGTGATCGGTATCCGGATCATCTACTTCTTCCGGCCACATCACCACCCGGGGCTGGCCAAAATCATACGGCGTCTCTCCGACCATCACCGCTGTCCGGCGCTTGTAGTTGTGCTCCGTCGGTCCACCCGACACATCCCCAACGCCAGCGGTACACACGGGCCGCGTGAACATCAGCCAGCGCTCCCGAACAGGGTCGAACACCATGTTTTGCCATGTGTCCCGCAGACCGATGAAAGCCGGATTCGACGGATCCTCCCGCCAGTGAATCCCATCATCCGAATAAGCCAGACACAGACATCCATAGCCCTCGGCCAGATTGTCCTTGTAAGTCATCAGAAAACGGCTCTGCTGCACGCCACCTAGGGGGTTCCACATCACGCGCACCCCCTGGGCCTTTTGCTGTCCCGTAACCACCACATTGGTCTTCTCATATTGTCCGTACGGCTTGCCTTCCAGCATCGGCTTGTCCCAGTGCACCCCGTCCAGGCTCTCGGCATAGCAGACAAAATAGGGATACCCGTGCCGCTCCGCCTTCCAGTCTTTGAAGCGGAACTGGTGCATCCACGCGTTCCAATCGGTCCCGGTATACCACATGCGGAACACGCCAGCTTCGTCGTCGTAAATCACATTTTGCTGACCCACCGAATCTTCCCACGGCCTGTCGGGCATGAGCACGGGGTTGTGCGGATCCTTAATCGGCACATTCAGCACACGACTTACCCCCCAGCGGTCTTCCACCGTGGCATTGTCGATCAGCAATACGGTTTCCGTACCAACCTCAAGTGGCTCCCCTGCGCAGTAGGATTCCAGATTCATGTCACAACTCCTTTAATCAAAAGGCTGCTCCGTGTGATAAATCTCCCGATCCGCCTCCAACAGAAACGAGCCATCTGACTGTTTAATCCACTGCGGAACATCGGAGTGATCTTCTCTATTCGGCACAAGTCCCATCAAAATGGGGTCATCTGTCTCCTTGAGAAACGCGGTTAATTGCCCCTCCAAATCATCGCGAACCTTTGAAAAACGCGGATCATCTGCAACATTGTTCAACTCATACGGATCGTCTGCCAAACTGTAAAGCTCCCGTTCCGGTGCCGGTCTTGAAAAAAGTGCCTGAACAACCTCTCGCCTGTTCTGAAAACGATTCACCCACCCATTATCGACATAATTTGGCACCCGCGCAAAGTTGCGAATCAGCTTGAACTGATCCGACCGAATGCACCTCATCGGCGTGTAATACCAGTTCCCAGCACGCCGCCCCCAAGTCTGCTCGCTAAACACCACAGACCGGCCAGCCCAACCCGCACCGGAAAACAACCCCTGAAAACTCTGACCCAGAATACCATCCGGTTTTTCCAGACCGCACAAATCCATCAACGTCGGCAGCAGATCCATGTTGCTAATCAAATCACCATACACAGCGCCAGGAGCAATCTCAGACGGGTATCTCATAAGCAAAGTCGTTCGGATACCCGCATCGTAAAGCGTGTGTTTTGCCCGCGCAGTCGCCACACCGTGTTCGGTAGTAAACACCACAACGGTCTCATCGGCCATCCCACTTTCATCAAGTGCATTCAGAATCCGTCCCACTTTTTTATCCAATTCCCCAATCTGCCGACACAACGTGGCGAGATCTTTACGCACCTCCGAACAATCGGGCAGATCCGGAGGCACAACCAGTCTCTCCGCAAGACCTGGATCGTAATCCAGACCAAAAGGTCTATGTACTTCCGAGAAAGAGACCTGGAAAAAAAAGGGACGCTCAATAGACGGAACTTCTTCTCGCAAAAAACGCTCTGCCAACACTTCCACACCTGCTTTCCCTTCCAGCACACGCGAAAAACCCGCCCAGGATGGATCATTCAAAATCATCAATCGGTTGCCCAGCACCGTCTCATAGCCCGCATCCTGAAAATAACGCGCCATACACACAGCATCATCACGATATGGAAATTGTCCCCACACACCGATCATGTGCGGCATCTGGCTGCAATACAAGCCAACGCGACTGGGAATACATATAGGTGCCGTCGCGATAAATTGCGTAAACCGAGCACCCTGAGAAGCCAACCGATCCAGATTTGGCGTTGATACATCGGGCCGATCATAACAACCGAGCCAATCGCCCAGATCGTGACAGTCGATAAACACTACATTGGGTTGTTTCATTCTCTGGTTCCTCTATCTCATCAAAGACCTGAAATTGCCACATCGCACATCTTGTGGAAACAAAATGTGAGTAACCAGTATGCACAATTTTCAGGTTGTTGCATTAACCCTCGGTATAGACACATAAATAATACGTCATGTGTGACTTCAAGATTAGAGGTCATAAGAGCACTGTCATTCTGAGCGGAGCGCAGCGGAGTCGATACTTCGTCAGCCTAGCGGCTTCCTCAGCATGACATGGTGTAGTAGCACATTTATTTTAAAGTCACACATCACGTTAAATAATATAAGCCTTTTGTGTAATAATATTGACAAAAAATTATAAATAGATATACTTTGACACATGTCTAAAAATTCACCTGAAAATCAAGTTCTGGAACTGGCACAGCAAGGTCTCTTGAGAGTTTGCGATCTGACATCCCGGGGCCTTCATCCCGAATATCTGCGACGGCTGTATCAGAAGGGACTGGTGCGCCGAGAGGGAAGAGGCCTGTACATTGCTGCCGATGCCGAGATTTCGGTACACTATGGGCTGGCGCAAGTAGCAAAGCGCGTTTCCCATGGGGTAATTTGTCTGCTGTCAGCTTTGAGCTTCCACGAAATCGGCACACAGCTACCGCACCAGGTCTGGATGGCCATTGACCGCAGAGCAGCGAAGCCAAAGATGCAATTTCCTCCTCTGAGGGTGATGAGATTCTCCGGTGCTGCGCTGACTGAAGGGGTCGAGACATATCAGATTGAGGGCGTTCCCGTTCAGATTTTTAATCCCGCCAAAACAGTTGCAGACTGCTTCAAATACCGCAACAAAATCGGTCTGGACATCGCTCTTGAAGCGTTGAAAGAATG
>JAGWBW010000047.1:0-4647 GCA_021295695.1 Candidatus Latescibacterota bacterium | reverse complement strand
GCATGAGAGGAGTACAATCAAGTATGGCAACACGGTGGTTCTTGGAAAAAATAACCTCAGGTTAATCTCCTTCAGAAAGTATTTCAGCAATTTTATCCAGATATACTTTCAAGGACAATCCGTGACTTCTCGCCAGAATCCCCAGCGTATCCACCTTTGTCCGTCCTCCCTTTTCGATTCTACGCACATGGCGTTCCGAAAGGCCATGAATATCGGCTTGCTTAAGCCCACACTGTTTTCGAAATGCGGCAACAGCCTCTCCGAACCGAATGTCAGACATCAATCTTTCCCGATCCTTTTTCTCCCGCCACTCATCATCTTTCAGGTAGCGAACAGCATCCAGATCGATATGTAAATCAGCCTCAGGCCAGTGAATATAACTGCCTTCACTGGAGATGGTAAATGAAGAACGCTGTTTTTCTGGTATGCTCTCGAGTGCGGGCATTTCTTCAAAGCCAACTCTAAACAGGGTATGGTCACAGGCCACAATTAGCTGATCCGGACATCCAAGACTCCAGGCCGTGAGCACGCGCTTTGGCACATCCTTATCCGAATGCACAAGAATATTTCGGGTCATTCTCAGTTTTGCTGCATAAAGCATCTGCGGTAAAAACTGAGCATTGTCGTCTTCTCGGACAAAAAGGGTTCGAAGATGGTTTCGGTGATTGGCAGCACGCACAAATTCAGTGACAACAGGCAGATCAGGAACAGAAGTGAGCACAAAAATATCCCGAGAATTTACCCTTCCCAGGTCTGGCTTCCGGAAAACCCTGAAAGAACGCGGAATGATGTCATCGCTAAACTGGTCTTGAGCCCAGACGGTCATATCAGCAGTCTTTGACATGCTTAGCTCCTTGTATCTACTTTGGCTTCCCACTCGGTATAAAGTGCGTCTCGATGTTGAAGCACCAGATTTAAAAGCTCCCGGCGCTCTTTACCCGAAGGACCCGATCCGGAAGGAGGAAACTTCACATTGAAAACCAAATTGCTGCGTTTACATGCACGAAAAAAGACGCGGATCTCCCATTTGTCCGGTTTGCGGGCGTGAAAGTGAGGGGGTTCGTGATCCGAGGAATTGAACCATAGATCCACACCCACCATTTGAAAACAATCCAATTTGCCCAAAGGCCGCTCCTTTTTCTATAAAAAGAAGATACCCAATACCGGACAATATGACAATATTATAAATATATAAAAATGTCCGATCTACAAAAAAATTTCACATTCTCTGAATCTTTTATCGGATAGCCCGTAAAACCCACTCGCAGAGAGCTTTAGCGTTGGGAAGCAGACGCGAGTTAGCGAGCGTTGTTTTGCAAGTGGCTCTACGAATCTATGGGTTGGTGCTTTTTACTGGCGACACATTGTTCAAGACAATGTGGGCGGTGAATCAACAAGAATCGTCCTTTAGTTTTGCTTGACAGAAAAGGCATATAAATATATATTTTTATTATGGTTAAGTCATTCAAATACAGATTGCGCCCGACCAAAAAGCAAGTGAAAATCTTGCTGGCGCATATTGAGGAATGTCGCATTCTCTACAATCAACTCCTCTGTGCCAGAAAGCAAGCATGGAAAAATGAGAATAAGTCTCTGTCCCAATATGACCAGACGAATACGATACCATTGCTCAAGCAACAGCATGTTGAATTTACGCAAGTATATAGTCAGGTATTGCAGCAAGTATCAGCAAGAGTCGATTTGGCATTCAAAGGTTTCTTTCGCCGACTTAAAAAGAGGGCAAAGACTGGCGAGAAAGCTGGTTTTCCCAGATATAAGGGACAGAATCGCTATGATTCTATCACCTATCCTAATTTTTCCAGCGGTTGCCGATTGGACGGCAAGGGCTTGCGATTGAGCAAAATAGGCTGTATTCGCGTTGTCCAGCATAGACCTCTCGGCGGCATTCCAAAGTCTTGCACTATCACTCGCACGGCGACAGGTAAATGGTTTGCATCTATCCCTTGTGATATTGGCGACATAAGTAAGAAAACCGATACTAACTCTGCTGTTGGCATTGACGTGGGTCTCAATTCCTTTGCTGTAACCAGTGACGGGCAGACAATAGCCAACCAGCGATTCTTTCGCAAAGAAGAAAAGACGCTTGCCAAAGCACAGCGCAAATGGGACGCGGTGAAAAAAAGACCTAAGACTGACGCCGTAAGAGAAAAGCGTCGTAAAGTAATTGCCAGAGTGCATGAGCGTATCCGTAACAAGCGACATAACTTTGCCCATCAAGAATCAAGAAAAATGGTCAATCGCTACGGCTTCATAGCCGTCGAGAAGTTGAAAGTTCAAAAGATGCAAAAGAACGGGCGATTGTCTAAATCAATAGCAGACGCAGCATGGTCCCTGTTTCGGCACTGTCTCGAATACAAAGCGGAAGAGGCTGGTATTGGATTCAAGGCCGTCAAGCCTGAATACACGTCACAAGATTGCTCGGCATGCGGACATAGAGAAAAGAAAAAACTCTCTGAGCGTGTGCATCATTGCAAAAAGTGTGGCTATACAGCAGACAGAGACCTCAATGCTGCCATAAACATATTGACGTTGGGGCTACAACGTCAGGCGGTTTGACCGCCAAGAAGCCCACTCGCAGAGTGCTTTAGCGTTGGGAGTAGTCACCTTTTCAGCTTTGTCAGAGCCAATACCGCGCCAAAACGTATGCATAAATGCATAAATAACGGGAGGGGAAAGGAGGCTGAAAACATGCCAGATGAAAGCAACAAACTCTACCTCTACGAAGCTCTGGAACTCAGGGCTGAATACGAAGCCAGGATCAAAACCCTGAAAGATTGCCTGTCAGAAACCAGGCAAAATCGCAATCGATCATTTTTCAATCGCGATGACAGACGGGAGCCTGCCCCATAATGATTCTATACGGGGACCGTCCCCTACAACACACATAACAATTAGTCTCTATTCACTTCATCCAATAGCGGATCGCTTTGGCAGCGCGGCTCTAAACGCCGCCACACTCTCCCAATCGGGACCCAGCGCGTGCCGCGAGAATATCGGGTCTGGATGCCGATACATCAAATGCGCCGTGCGCCGAATCCGCTGCGTCTGCCGGACAGTCCCGCAGTGATAACTGGCAATATTGAACATCACAGCAGACCCCGCCGGGGCATGGACATCAACCCGACCGATCCGTCGGGGATTTGTGCGACCAAAAGAATCTGTCCACATCGGTTTATCCGGATCCACATACGCCGTCTCACCATCGGCAATCCGCAGAACATCCTCGCCCCATCCGCTCTTGCCATCCCGCGTCTTGGGCAATTGACGCTTGGTCTCCGCACTCTCTGGAATAAGACTCGTACAGTGGGACCCGGCATCCACATCGTCCAGATAGTAAATCACCTGTATCGCCGGAGCAAAAAACTCATTCCGATCAGCACCCTCCACAATACCGTTGTACTCCCGGTGCCACTGCCGCGAGAGACAGAGTGGATCACCCCCGTCAATATCCTCCGGCGGATCGGCGGCACACACCTCGCGCCGCAAAAAACTCAGACTGCTAAACTGAACACCCTCTCCGAGAATGCGGCGCACCAGTGGCGCAACAGACGGATGGTGAACCACGCCATCCAGCGCCTCTGTCCTGTGCATCAACTCCGGCGCCCTGCAACCCACAGCTACATGCCCCGGACGCGGTCCAGGCTCCCATTCCTTCGGGTGCGCGGCCACATCGGCATCAATCCCATCGTTAATCGCCGCCACCTCCTCCGGCGAAAGCGCCCCCTCCACCACGACATACCCGTTCTCCGCAAAACATCTCAGCATCTCGTCCATCGCATCGCTCCTTTGAAAAGACGCCGCATCAAACCGAATATCTCTCGAGAACATCCCGGTCAATCTCAATACCCAACCCGGGACCCTGGGGAACCGCGAGAAAACCATCCACGGGCAAAATAGGCTCTTTAGACAATTCTGTTCGAAGCCCATTTTCCGTCATATCGCACTCAAAAAAAGAAGGGACTGGATTCACAGAACCAGACGCATCTGGCATCGACGCCTGCCAGTGCAGAGTAGCGGCAAGACCAACGACTGCCCCCCACATATGCGGCATAACCGGGATATAATTGGCACTCGCCATCGCCACGACCTTTCTCGCCTCTGTAAACCCGCCGACAATCGCAATATCCGGCTGCACAATATCCACCGCCCGCCGCTGGATAAACTCCCGAAAAGCCCAGCGCCCCTGCAAACCCTCGCATCCCGCAATCCGCATCCCGAGCGCCCTTTTAATTTCTACATACCCGGCCACATCATCCCTCGAAATCGGTTCTTCATACCAGAACAGATCGTACGCCTCCATCTTGCGCCCCACCTCAATCGCCGTACCCACATCATAAGCCAAATTTGCATCCACACACAAAAGAATATCATCGCCAATCGCCTTCCGAACAGCAGCCACATTCTTCTCATCATAAGCCTTCCCAAGCCCAACCTTCATCTTCATCGCGGGAAAGCCCCGATCCACATATCCTCTGGCCTCATCCATCAATGCCTGTGTATTATCCGGCCGGTCTTTCCTGAACAATCCGCTGGCATAGCAGGGAATACGGTCCCGAAATGCGCCCCCCAGAAGGCGATAAACCGGCACATCAAGCGCCTTACCCATAATATCCCACAACGCAATAT
>JAGWBW010000046.1:6540-32573 GCA_021295695.1 Candidatus Latescibacterota bacterium | reverse complement strand
ACATCATCTCGAAACCGTCGGTGCTTCACGGGTTGCGGATCCAGCACCACACCACCACCCAGCGTTTGCACCGGTGAATACCGCCGGATCACAAACCGATCTCCCCTCGCAGCAACGCCCGGTTCTTCCAGGCGCAACTGCACCAGTTGCGATTCACCCGGCAACAAGGTCTCACCTTCGAGCAACACCACACGGGCCAAAACCTCTCGCGGTCCCATAAGCAGATGCACACGCGTACGATTGGTCACATGCGCGGGTGCATCGGGTAGCATGTGCAAACGCGCGTCAATCATATACGTCGTCTCAAAATACCCCGGTTGCGCCAGAAGATCACCCCGCGACACCTCATCGACTTCGACCCCACTTATATTGATAGCCGCACGCGCGCCTACCCGCGCCACATCCACATCCCGCCCATGCGTTTGCACGCCGCGCACGCGCACACTTTTGCCCGACGGCAACAGCGACAATGCGTCTCGCACGCACACCTCCCCTGAAATCACAGTACCAGTCACCACAGTCCCAAACCCCTGCACAGAAAAAGCGCGATCAACAGGCAGGCGAAAAATACCCTGATCTGGCCTTGCCTCAACCCTTGCGACCTCAGCCTCAACCGCTGCGCGCAAAGTGTCGATTCCCTCACCCGTAATCGACGATACTGGCAAAATCGGCACATCCTCCAAAAATGTCTCGGCAAACACCTCCCGCAATTCCTCCTCCACCAGTTCCAGCCACTCTTCTTCCACCAGATCGACTTTTGTCAACACCACAATACCGCGAGGCACACCCAGCAGATTCAAAATACCCAGATGCTCGCGCGTCTGCGGCATCACGCCATCGTCGGCAGCCACCACAAAAAGAGCCAGATCAACCGTACACACACCCGTCACCATATTCTTGACAAACCGCTCGTGCCCGGGCACATCGATAATGGTCACATTGTCTTTCCAATACGCAAAACCAATATCAATCGTCACGCCGCGATCGCGCTCCTCCGGCAAAGTATCGGTCTCAATACCTGTCAATGCCTTGACCAACGCCGTCTTGCCGTGATCGATATGCCCGGCCGTTCCAATAATCACATGCGCCATCAGCCCTGTGCTCCTATTTTCACCGCATCGCTCACAATACGCACTTCATCATCTCTTATCGTGCGCAAATCCAAAAATAACTGGTCATCGCGCACATAGCAAATAACGGGCGGATCATGGCGGCGCAACGCAGTGGAAAGAGACAAAATATCGCCATCGGAAATTGCTACCGCAACGCTCGGAATATTTTCCAAAGGCAACGCGCCACTGCCGGTTTGTGCATAGGAATCCACCAATTCGCATGTAAAACCCTCGAGTTCCCCGATCATCTGTAGCAATTGCTGACCGCGCCGCTCGAGTGTTGTCACAAGCTCTGTCAACATGCGGAGTGTGGGATGTTCGCGCACTAATGCCTCTGGATTTAAGAACAACTTCAACGTCGCTTCCAGCGCAGCATACGTCAGCTTCCCACAACGCAACGCGCGCATCAAGGGATTTTTGCGAATTTGTTCCACGATATTTTGTTCGCCCACAATAATCCCACACTGCGGCCCGCCGAGAACCTTGTCACCGCTAAACATCACCACATCTGCCCCGGCGGAAATACTATCGGATACCAGCGGCTCATAAGGCAATCCATAATCCCGCAAATTGACCAGCACACCGCCGCCCAAATCGTGCGCCACAGGCACGCCGCGTTGTCGTCCCAATGCCACCATATCTTCCAGTGCAACTTCGGCGGTAAACCCCATCACCTTGTAATTGCTCGGATGCACCGCCAGCATCACCCCCGTATTTTCCGTCAAAGCGGCTTCGTAATCGCTGAGATGGGTGCGATTGGTCGTACCCACCTCGACCATTTGCGCCCCACTGCGCACCATAATATCCGGAATACGGAACGACCCACCAATTTCGACCAGTTGCCCGCGCGATACAATCGCCTCTTTGCCACCCGCCAGGGTATTTAACGTCAACAGAACAGCCGCTGCATTGTTATTTGCAATCGCAGCGGCTTCGGCACCGGTCAACTCACACAGCAATTTTTCCACAAGTGTCGTACGCGATCCGCGCTGTCCAGTCTCCAGATCCAATTCCAGATTGCTATACGAGCCAGCAATATCAGCAATATGTTTCACCGCAACATCGGGCAGTGGTGCGCGTCCCAAATTGGTATGCAAAATAATCCCGGTCGCATTCACAACACGCCTGAGATTTGGCGCAAACTGGTCAGCTAATTGCCTCTCCACATCTCCAACAATCCATTCAGTCAGCGCCTCACGCGATGCCCCCACCGCTTCGCCCTCGCGCATCATCCTCCGCACGCGATCTATTGCCTGCCGGATCATATCGGTCAAAACAGACGTCCCACACCGCTTTGACAGCGTCTGTATCGCACGATCATTGAGCACCCGATCCACACCGGGAATGATTGAATAATCTATATTTTTTTCCCCATCACCATTCATAGTTCACTGTCCTACGGCACAATCTTAAAGGCGATCTCCTTCTTCACATCGTTATCCGCCAGCAAATCCGTCACTTTGACGCGGACTTCTTGACCGCCCGGCTCGGCGTCTTTCAAATCCAACTCGACATACGCCATGTCCTCCGCGGTATCACCCGATTGCTCATAAGAAATCACCACTTCCCGGCGCTTCTCTTGCAAACGCAACACGCGACCCAATCCGCGCAACGCGCGAATCGGCGCGATCCCTTTTTCCTGAGCGCGAAAAGAATAATCCACGCGATATTTAGTCCGTCCAAATTCATTTCGTTTCAAATTGTACACCTCAAAATAGACAAACGCATTTTGATCCGGACGAAATGCCTTTGAAGCCATTGGAATAATTTTTAATCCGCGTTTTTGAAACGGACCTTGCTCGTCACTCTCCCCAACATAAAATGCGAGGGCAATATCGCTCACCAAAAGCTCATCGCGCTGCGAAAAATCTGATACGGCCAATGATTGTTGATACACCTGCGATTTCCCCGACACCACATCGCGGATCTGAAAAGAGAGATAGTGCAGCCCCGCTTCAACCTCAAATGCGAGCACGCCCGGGATAAACGCCCCATCCAGCACTTGCTGATCTGATGGTGCCTGAAATGTCAATTGATCCTGCACGCGATGGACCTCTGTCCACAGGCTATCAAACATCGCAAGACCGCGGTCCAGCATCACCCGATCGGTTTTGTCATCAATGGGCAATCGCGCCATTTCCGTAGCTGGCAATCCATAGTAGATTTCCAGCCTCGTCGTGCCATCTTCACCGCGAAATCCAGCGGGAAAATAATAAAAATCAACGGGGAGATTGGCAATATCTGCATCGTAAACAGAGGGTTGATGCGCCGCCACTTGTCGCAAAACCATCTCGCTTTGATACGCCATCAAATCCGTTGTTAAAGACAAACTCAAGCCCTCGGGCATCGGTGCAAAGTCATACCTGTTCCCCTTGCCTCGGCGCACAAAATCAAACTCTGTCCCGCCCTCCAAATCCGCATACACCCAGTATTCCCACCACGACATTGATGGCACGGGGAAAATGGGTTGCCCGGGCCTGATCCTCAGAGCAATGCGTCTGCGATTCACGTAATTTTGCCGCGCATCCTGTATCTCCCGATCCATCTCATTTTGAATATCGCCCGACTTACTCGTGTGATCGGGTTTGCCAAACCGCACATAAACCTCGCCTCGATCATCCCAGGGGAACTGTCCCTGACCGTAATATTCACGCGCATACGCCACACGCCGATAATGCTCAATGAGCCGCTCATTAGCCTTTGTCAACGGCGAGGGATCTAAACGCAGCCAGAAGCGATTGATCAACTCGGCGCGTTTTTCCGTATCCGCATCCCGGTAAATTTCCAGATCTTCGGGAAATGCCACTTGCGCCAAATCGCGATAGAGCGCCCGCTCTTCTTCTGACAATTCTTCGATATATTCTTCAAACAGCGCCTGTGCCTTCGCATAGTCCCGAACGGATTGCGCCTGAACCGCCTGTACCAACAGCGGACTGTCAAAATCGCCATTTTGTGCCCACAGCGTTGTGCTCAACGCACACACCATCAGAAAACCCGTCAATATCGCATGCATAACAACCACCTTGTGAAATGTAGGTGTGCCTTATAAAAACAAATCTACCCCATAATCCCCCGACTCGCAAAGAAAAATTCCGTCATTTATTGACAAGCGACACGCCTGCATGTATCTTTTTCACCTATTTTTAGAAAAATCAATGCGCTTTCGCAAAACTTTTGCAATCCGCCCAATTTAATTTCTCAGAAGGAGTTCTCCATGGCAGTTGATATGGCAGTTGCTGTTCAAAATGGCATAGGCAAAATCGCTGACTACCTCGGCGATGACGCCGACGACTTACTCGATTATGAAGCATTGGTAAACAAAAACCTGCTCTCACTGCCCGGTCCCGACTTTATCGACCAGGTCTTTGCAGATTCCGACCGCACCATCCCCGTAATCAACAACCTGCAACGCCTCTACAGTGCAGGGCGGCTTTCAGGCACCGGGTACATTTCCATTCTTCCCATTGATCAGGGGATCGAACACTCCGGCGGTGCGTCCTTTGCCCCCAACCCCATCTACTTTGATCCCGAAAACATCGTCAAACTCGCCATTGAAGGGGGCTGTAATGCCGTGGCAACCACGCTGGGCGTACTCGGAATGGTTGCCCGCAAATATGCCCACAAAATCCCCTTTATCCTCAAATTTAACCACAATCAACTACTCACTTACCCTTCGCAATACGATCAAGTCGTATTTGGACAAGTCGAACAAGCCTGGGAAATGGGATGTGCAGGCGTGGGTGCCACAATTTATTTTGGCTCGCCCGAATCCAACCGACAAATCGTCGAAATCAGCGAAGCCTTTGCCCGCGCACACGAACTGGGGCTATTTACCGTGCTGTGGTGCTATTTGCGCAACTCCGCATTTGCGACCGATGACATCGACTATCACGAAGCCGCGGACCTCACCGGACAGGCCAACCACCTCGGCGTCACCATTGGCGCAGACATCATCAAACAAAAACTGCCGACCAACAACAACGGTTACACAGCCCTGAATTTTGGACGCTCCCACGACAAAGTCTATACCGAACTCTCGTCTGATCACCCCATTGACCTGTGTCGCTATCAGGTCGTCAATTGTTACATGGGCAAAGCCGGACTGATCAATTCCGGGGGCGCATCCTCAGGTGCCAGTGATTATGCCGAAGCCGTGCGAACCGCTGTAATCAACAAACGCGCTGGAGGCACCGGCCTCATCTCTGGGCGCAAGGCATTTCAACGCCCCATGCACGAAGGCATCCAACTTCTCAACAACATTCAAGACGTCTATCTCTGCCCCGATGTGACCATCGCCTGATTCACACACAAAAAAAGCGGAGCTTTCGATCTATCGAAGGCTCCGTCTTTTGTTTTTTTAAGGTGGATGGGAGAGGACTGACCGCTAATATTCAGACCAACTTTTTACCGTCAAAAATCATTTTGTCCTTTTCGTAAATCGCGCCCGTTTCTTCATCCAACTCGTACTTCATCAACTGTCCCATAGACATATGGTTAAACACCTCTTTGGGATCGCCGTATTTTTCCAGCAATTTTTCAATTGGGCCTTCAAATTCATAGGTTCGGCGTTTGGGTCGTTCGCGTGCTCTGCGCTCGGTCTCTTCCTTGCTCAAAATTGGCAATCGCTCGGCAGCCGGACCCAATCGACTCGCGTATTCCTGCCGCCTGCGGTACTGATCGTGCCGCTTTTCAACCTCGTCCTTAGCCTCTTCTTGCTCCTTGTGGCTGAGCAGATCCCCTGCCCGTTCTGACCACTTTTCCTGTTCGCGCTCACGCACATCATCGCGGCCCACTTTTCGCATAATATCTCGCAGTGAATCACTCATCTTTCAAACCCTCCAAAGCCAAATAAATTTAAGACTATCGAGTGACCGAAAAATAACGCACCACATCCCGTTTGTCAAAGGTAATTCTCGCCTTTAAAAATATCGGGGTTGACGCTGGTCGTCTTTACAACCATATTGAAGTCATACAACACCATGCGAAAGGAAATATATGTCCAATTTGGAACGACTTATCAACATCATGACGCGCTTGAGAGGACCTTCGGGCTGCCCGTGGGACAAAGAGCAAACGCACCAGAGTCTGAAACCCTACCTCATCGAAGAAACCTATGAAGTCCTCGAGGCGATTGACCGCAATGACGATAGCGAAATCAAAGAAGAACTGGGCGATCTCTTATTGCAAGTCGTCTTTCACGCGCAAATTGCCAGCGAAGAAAACCGATTTGCCATAGACGATGTAGCAGAAGCCATCGCCGACAAACTCATCCGCCGCCATCCACATGTTTTTGGCGACACACAAGCCGATACACCCGACGAAGTAATAAAAAATTGGGAAGCCATCAAAGCCGAAGAAAAACCCGACAAAAAAGCCTCCCTGCTCGACGGCGTACCGCAACATCTGCCGGCATTATTGAAAGCGCGCAGACTTCAGGAAAAAGCCGCACGGGTGGGGTTTGAATGGGAACACATTGCGGATGTGGCTCAAAAAGTGCGGGAAGAAACAGAAGAATTGATCCAGGCTCAAGAATCCGGCGCAATAGAAAAGATCCGGGAAGAATTTGGAGACTTGCTATTCGCCCTGGTCAATCTCGCTCGATTTCTCCAAATATGCCCCGAAGAAGCCCTCATACAAACCAACAGAAAATTCCAATCGCGCTTCCGGTACATCGAAACCGAACTGTGCAAAAAGGGCAAAACACCCCATGAATCTACGCTTGAGGAAATGGACGCGCTGTGGGAAGCCGCAAAAAAAGAGACTCAGCCCCAAAAATCGTAGTGTGCAGACAATTCCAAAACGGGAATAGGGGCAGATTCCCAATCGTCAATCCAACAAATAATGCTATCACAGGCCATGTAATCGAGATTTTCGCGCTCAAAATCACTGCTTCGCAACACAGCGTGCGCTCGAACCGGCAATTCATTACTCGACAGAATATAATTCGGAAATGCCTCCTGGGATTTGAGCACCTCAAATCCCAATTTGTGGTAAACCCGAATAAACAACTCGCGGACATTGGTCGCATTTCGTACAGCGGGATACGTCAAAAGTGGTTCTCGATTAACAGGAGCCAGTTGTTTTCCAATGACGTCAAGCGTACTCTGGGGAACCGTAACCGATTTCGCTTTTTTGCGATCCAATTCAGCTTCGACCCGCTTGAGCGTCAATTCGGCGACCTCTTTGGAGTCGCTAATCGACTTCCGCACGCGCTTGCCATCTTCATCGTAGTACCCGATCCACCACTTCTTTCCCCGCTGAAAAAGCCACGCCATAGTTGTGCTCCCGCCGCAAAACGTCAGTGTGTCTTATATTAGCCACAAAAAACGAGAAAAACAATTTGCCACCGATATTACCCAATATATTGTATATCCCTGCAAAAACAAATCACAATATATAGCGACATCTATCTGAAAAGGACAAAAAATGTGGCTATTAGCCACAAAACGCCCATCAAATAATAATCTAAGCCACACTTTTACGCAACTCTAATTTACCGAATTCTTTTCCAGACAGTCGCCGCAGCGTGGACATCTTGAATCGCCAGACCGCTCGAATACGCAATACATCCCTGCCCGCGCAAGTGTTCTAAATGTCCCAGTGCCGCATGCCCGATATTCAGTATCTCATCCCCCCCGCCTTTTACCCAACGGGGCGTCTCATCTCTTTGATGCAACGCGAGAAACTCGCCCGAATTCAACACCTGCTCACCGTGATCCGGCACCACAAATCGCCGCGTCAACAATCCCGGATCCAATTGCGTGGAGCGCCCATCGCCCCCAATCACTGAAATATGCACATGGCTTTTCACATCAAATAGAATCGGCTCAGGCGTAGGCACAGAAGTAAAAATAGCATCTGCCCCATCAATACAGGTCTCGATATCCGCGACCACCTCCAGATCACAGGAAATATCCCCTCCAACATCTGCACAATATGCCGCGCGCCTCTCTGCCGTCCTGCTCGTTACGCGTATGGTCTCTGGCGCCAGAGCTACATCGATACACCTGCCCATTGCCTGTGCAATACGCCCCGTCCCCAGAATCGCCGCCGTGCGTACAGGCGTCTTCGCCAAATACTTCGCCCCCAACGCACCCGCCGCACCCGTACGCATATTGGTAATATACTCGGCATCCAGCGTGATTCGGTCGCCCCTCCGCACATCCTCCAATTCAATCACAGCGGTTCTCGAACCCAACCGCCCCACCTTGACATCCGAACGCTCTTCGATAACCTTTTGTCCCATAAATCTCCCCTTCCACCAGCCCGGCATCACCAGACGAAAAAGATCCATCTCTCCCTCGCGCGAAACTTCTTCCTTGCGCAGCGGATTGACCATTTTCCCAAGGCCATAAAGCCGAAATGCCTCGTCGCAACTCTCGACAAAATCTCGCGTTGTCATCACCGAAGCGATTTGCTCATCTGAAATATACTGTCTCATGTATTACCTCACGTAAGAATGGGCGGGCACAGGGGCACCGCCCCTACATTGTGTAGATAAACTGCTATCGTCTATGAACTGCTGACGCAGTTGTACATCATTCCGTCTATCCGTTGACATTTGTTTTTAGGCGATCTATTTTAAGACTACCGTAGGCTGTGCTTTGAGATAGCTCAAATGAACTGGCCTGAACCAGTTGTACAACGTTCATTCGCTATCTTCTTTTAATTTTTAATGAACTGGTCTGGACTGCGACCAGTTTTACACCGTTCCTCAATTCCTAATTCTTCTTGGGGAGATTTTCATGGCACAATCAACTCATGCTGATCGCCCAATGTACACTATTTATCGCGCAGGCACACCAATTGTAATTGACGGACGTCTAAATGAACCCGCATGGGTCGCTGCCCCAGACGTGGGAGCCTTTGTATTTCCGTGGTACGAATCGGGTAAAAAAGAACAAACCATAGCCAAAATGCTGTGGGATGACAATAATTTATACGTCTCGTACATCTGTGAAGATGCACATATTTGGGCAGAACACACCGCACGCGATTCCGACGTGTGGAAAGACGATACCGTCGAGGTATTCACAGCGCCCAATCCCAACCAGCCCCAGGCTTATTTCAATATTGAAATGAACGTACTCGGCATCTTTCTCGACCAATTTCATCCACAAGGCCCGGACGCACCCGTACCCGGCGAGTGGAACGGCGAAGGTATCCAGATCAAAACACAAATCGTCGGCACATTGAACGATGACAGCGACGAAGACGAATACTGGATTTTGGAAGCCGCCATACCCTTTGCAAATTTTATGCACGTCGCCGTACATACTCCCCCAAAGACAGGTGACATCTGGCACCTCAATCTAAATCGCCTGGGCGGCAAAACCAATGAGCAATTTAGCCAGTGGTCGGGCAGCCGCACGCCGCAGCCGCAATTTCATTCACCAGATGATTTTGGGCGAGTGGTATTCTCGGATAAAACGAGTCCATTCTGGCGGTAATCGTAAAAGGAGAACGACATGTCACAGACATTGCCATTGCTCGAAGTCAGCGGTTCGCCAACCGAGCGCGGCCAGGCACATGGTGAGACGTTTAAGGAACTAATTAGGGACCTTGTCGCCATCAATTTTGAAGATATGGTCCATGGAACACAGGGCTATCTGGCAAAAGAGCGCGTATATGAAATTGTATCAACTTACGCGGGGCCCAATCGCGACTATGCGCCCCACCTGTTTGAAGAAATGGAAGGGATCGCCGAGGCAGCGGATGTACCCGTAGAAGACCTCCTCGCATTAAACGGCTTTTTGGAATTACACGACTATTATTCCGATGCATTTCTGGTATCGGGTTGCACATCATTCATGGTCCCGGGCAGCACATCGGGCGAAGGCGCGTTGATCGCGCAAAATTACGACCTCTCGTCAATCTATGCAGCCGCGGCAATTCTGGTCAAAGTCAAAAACGACCACGCACCCGACGCACTCTTTTACACATCTGCCGGGATGCTGGGCTGCGCGGGAGTGAACGATGCGGGCATTGGCGTGGTCATCAACAACCTCGTCCCATCAGATGCGAGTGGCGGTGTGCTTTATCCCTTCATCATTCGGCGTATCCTTGAATCCGTGCGAATCGGAGATGCCATAGATGCAGTGATAGCAAAACCGAGAGCCTCGGGTATGAATTACGTGATATGCGATGAAAATGGCGAAATTTACGATCTTGAAACCACGGCGAGAGACTACGAAGTCTTATGTCCCTTTGATGGCCCGATGGCCCATTCAAATCACTATCTGACGGATCGGCTCAAGCCCTTTGAACGACGACAATGGGATCAACGCGGACAGAGCATCTTGCGCTGGGGGCGTGCGACCAGGTTGTTAAAATCCTGCGACAAACGCAATGCAGACGCCCTGAAAAATATGCTATCAGATCGCGTAAATGCCCCCGTGGGAATATGCCGCCGCAACGAAATTCACAATGGCGAAGTCTGCGGTCAGACCATTGCTGGCATCGTGCTCGATCCCCCGGGACGAAAAGCGTGGTTCACCAGAGGACCGACCGGTGAAAATGAGTGGGACGAATATTGCGTAAATTAAAAAAAAGCCTCATTCCTGTTAAGGCCGTTGCGAGAGATGATCCTCCTGCAACGGCCTTTTTTCTTGAATAATATACAAATGTGCAGTATATTTTCTCAAAATATTGAAGCGAACGGGAGACGAAAGATATGCCATCATTGCACATTGACGAGACCAATGTACGGTCGGTACTCGTGCCTCAAAATTCACCAGGCGAACCCATAACTGAATACACCCTCAATCCCTATTCCGGCTGTGGCATGGGATGTGCCTATTGCTATGTGATGAAATTTCCATTCGCTTACGAATATCCCAAAGCATGGGGTGAGTGGGTACAGCCCAAATTGAACGCGCCTTTTTTATTGGGCAAGGCGCGTGCCAAAATTTATGGGCGCAAAATTTTCATGGGATCAGCGACCGATCCCTATCAATACATCGAGCGGAAATATCGATTGAGCCGACGCTGCTTAAAAGTGCTGGTAGATTGCAATTTGAAGGCTCTAACCGTGCATACGCGCAGCCATCTGATTCTGGACGACCTGGATTTGTTAAAGAAATTTGGCAGTCGATTGCGGGTGGGATTTTCCGTGCCGACAAATGACGATCGGGTTCGCAAACGCACAGAGCCGAAAGCTCCGAAAATCAGCGTGCGTCTCAAAGCGATGAAGCAATTGCGCGAAGCAGGCGTCTGCGTCACCGCATCACTCGCGCCAGTACTGTATTGTCAACCGCGCGAATTTGCCCAACAAATAGCCGAATCAGCCGACGGAGTATATTTTGGCAAGATGGATTATACGGACAGGACTGGAATCGCATCCATGCCAAGAGCGCGATGCTATTTTAACAGTCTTGCATATCGAGAACTAATTGCAGAACTCAAAGCGGAATTGATCGATGTGGGGATGTTGAAAAGCGAAAAATGATTTACCCTCATCCCCCTTCACTCGCCGCCGTAATAAATCGCCTCTCCCTTTGACTTTTGAGCACCTGCTGTTCAATCTCTTCTGGATCACCCCAAATTTCCAATAGCCGCTCGCACATGGCATCGCGTATTTCGCGGTGTTGTGCCGACTCTGACAGATCGTTAAACTCATTCGGATCTTCTGCAATATTGAACAACTCGAGCGGATCCCCCAGACTCATATTGAGTTTGTAATCGCCCTTTTTGAGCATACCCACGGGATGGATAACACCGTGCGCGAGGTATTCACAAAGAGCTTCGTCCTTCCATGCTTCAGTCTCACCATTGATCAGCGGCAAGAGGCTATCGCCGTCAAGAGGCGCAATATCCATCGAAGCGCCAGCGGCATCGAGAATGGTAGCGACGAGATCCACGAGTGAAACATTTTGGGCAACGCGCAATCCACCCGGAACATGCCCGGGCCAAACAATCTGAAGAGGTACGCGGGAGGACGCCTCATACATATTTGATTTGCGCCACATACCGTGTTCGCCATTCATTTCCCCGTGATCTGAGGTATGCACGATAATCGTATTTTCAAGCTGGCCGGTTTCTTCGAGTGCATCGATGAGCCGGCCTATTTTTTCGTCCAAATAGGTGATAAGCCCGTAATAACCCGCGCGTCCCCTGCGCACGAGTTCTTCGGAAAAATCGGCCATACCAAACATCAGGCGCAGGCGTTTATAGACCGGGTGCATATTTTCCAGATGGCCTTCGGGGATATCGGGCATATCAATCTGATCGCGCGGATACATATCCCAAAACCGCCGCGGAACCACAAGCGGAAAATGAGGCGCGATAAACCCCACATTGATACACCAGGGCTGTTCTTTGCGAGCGGGATCTTTGATATACGCGAGAGCAGCCTCTTCAACCTGATCATCAACCCGTATTGAAGTCGTTGTACCTGGCCCCGCTTCTGCAATACCATTCCAGGGCTTTTTCGCTTCAACAACCCCCGCATCCCAATTGCCCTCGCCGCGCGGAACGCCGTCTCTTGTCCACAATTCCGCATGCAAATCGCGCGCGAGTTGTGTGCGAAAACCGTGCAATTGATCGAGGCCACAAAAGTGCTGCTTGCCCGATATCACAACATCGTAACCGACATTTCGCAAGCGGTGTGCCCATGTAACCGTATCCGACGACATGGGGAAACCATTATCATAAGTACCGATACGACTGATATAACGCCCCGTCATAAATGACATCCGCGACGGACCGCAAATCGGCGAATTGCAATAAGCATTGTCAAATGTAACCCCCATATCGGCCAGGCGATCCATATTGGGCGATTGCACCAGTGAATGCCCGTGAATACTGCTATATTGAGGGGCGTGCTCATCAGAAATAATAATCAGAATATTGGGCTTATCAGACATAGAAACTCCTTTCACACTTCACACTTCTCCCCCGACTCCTGCGACTTCTCGAGCGCCTCGAGCACGGCAACAGGCATAAGCATCGAACTATCGGTTTCATCTGTTTTACCCGTACTGAACATATGGCAAAAATCGAGAACACCTGTAAGATACGTATTCTCATCGTATCCGATCACGCGATCGGTGCGCCCCTTTTCCCCAATCACAGAAACGTGGAAACCCACGCGACCTTCGCCAACGAGATTCATCGTTGAAATTGCGCCACTCGCAGAATAAAGCGTCGCCGTGTGATTTTGTTGCCCACGATTGAGCTGCACATGCGTAATATCCTGATCGAGCAGACGCACGACCATATCGACCTGATGAATCCCATAAAAAAAGACACCGCCATATTCAGAATCAATATCGCAAGGTCCCGTCGAAACAACTGAAATAATGCGCCCGAGTTCTCGAACATCCTCTTGCAACTGCGCGAAAGACGCCTGTTTGGGCAAAACCGAAAAAGAACACACAGGCACACTGAGTTCACGCGCTCGAGCCAGAAACTCTTTGCCTTCATCGAGACGGTAGCAAAACGGCTTATCAACAAAAAGTGGAATTTTGGCCTCCAGCAAGGGACGAACCGCAGGCAGGTGATATTTGGGATGGCGATGATCCACAATAGCCGCGTCAACCTCTCCGATCAGATCTTCCGGATCTTGCACAATATTGGGAATCAACCCTCGCTCCTGTGCATCTTTCGCATCGCCCGGCGTCTCTCCCCAAACATGGGTAACACTAAAACCGGACACCAGTTGATCAATATTAATAGTTTTTGCAATCGCCACAGTATGGCTATTCTCCGCCCCAATAATACCAATAGTGGGCATACAATACTCCTTTCAATTGTCAGTGATCAGCGGTCAGCCCCACCCTGCCCTTTTTGTTTATCTGCGGACCAAACGGCGGGCGACCCGGTGGAATCGCCCCTACACATCTGCGTAAAACGCTCAAATTATTCGCGTTTTTTCTGCGTCATCTGCGGATCAACTCCACAACCTGTCATTCACCTGCTCCTCATTCCACGCATCTGTCGGTTCAAAATAACCGGGCAAATTGGGATTGATATGTTCTTTAATCGCTTCTTCATTCAAATCAACGCCGAGTCCGGGCGTGTCGGGCACCTGAATATAACCATTTTGAACAATGGGATTGGGCGAGCCAGTAACGAGCGTATTCCACGGCGGATAATCAACAGCGTGGCATTCCAGAACCAGAAAATTATTTGTCGCAGCCGCGCAATGTACACTCGCCATTGTCGCAACCGGCGTCGCCGCCATATGCATAGCCATCGCAATGCCGTGTTCTTCCGCATAATCCCCAATCCGTTTGGTCTCGAGAATCCCTCCCGACGTGGCGAGATCCGGGTGAATAATAGAAACGGCTTTGTTATCGATCAGCGGCTTGAAATGTTCCAGAAGATAAATATCTTCACCCGTGCAAACCGGGGTCGCAGTTGCGTTTTTGAGGCGCACCCATTGATCAGTCAGTTGCCAGGGAATCATATCTTCCAGCCATGCGAGATTGAACCGCTCGAGTGCGCGCGCAAGGCGAATACACGACTCCACATTGATATGCCCAAAGTGATCCGCAGCCAGAGGAATCTCATACCCCACAATATCGCGCACGACTTCCACATATCGAACGAGAACATCAATACCCTTATCGGTAAGCTGAATCCCAGTAAAAGGATGCATAACCTGCGTGGTCTCCAGCATACCCGCGGGAGAAGACACCGTACCCGGAATACCTTTGAGCAAACGCACGCCAATATCCATCTTCAAAAAAGTAAAGCCCTCCTCCATGCGCGCCTTCAAGCGATTGCCCATCTCTTCGGGATCCGGCGTTGTGTGAGTATCGCAATAAATGCGGATCTGATCGCGGAATTTCCCACCTGCGAGTTGATAACAGGGCACGCCATAAGCCTTACCCGCCAGATCCATCAACGCCATCTCCACGCCACACACGCCGCCGCTCTGCCGTGCATGCCAGCCAAACTGTTTAATCTTGCGAAACAACTTATCCACATTGCAGGGATTTTCACCCAAAAGTTGACGCTTCAGTTGCAAAGCGTAAATATGACTGGCCCCATCGCGCACCTCTCCCAAACCGTAGATACCCTGATTGGTATCCAGGCGAATGAGCGTAGAACGCATAGGCACACCGGAAATATTGACAACGCGCATATCGGTAATTCTGAGATCCGACGGGGATGAATGGGTATTCATAAAATTCTCCTGTGCCCGCCCGTTAAATGGCAGAGCGGGATTTGTCCTTTCGTTGATTCGTCTATGAACTGCTGGCGCAGTTGTACCCCGCTTCGTCTATTCGCGCTTTTTTTTCACGGCCGCATGGGCGATCCATCCGGTGCCCGTGTTTGCGTCCACTGAATAATCTCATCTTCGGGCGGATATTTTGCAGCGAGATCTTCGTCAATATCAATACCCAGACCGGGATTATCGTTCGGATACATATAGCCCTGACGCACCTCGGGCAGACCGGGAAACATGTCATAGACGAGATCGTTGAAACGACACCACTCCTGAATGCCGAAATTGGGTGCCCACAGGTCGAGGTGCAAATTGGCCGCGTGACCAACAGGTGATGTGTCGCCGGGCCCGTGCCAGGCGGTTCGCACATTGTACATATTGGCATAAGCAGCGACATGGCGCGCAGGAGTAATACCACCCATCTGGCTGACGTGCATGCGAATAAAATCAATGAGCCGATCTTGAATGAGAGGCATCCACTCGTGCGGATGATTAAAAAGTTCGCCCATCGCCAGAGGCGTGGCACACTGCGCGCGCATGTGGTGAAAATACGCATTGTCTTCCGGCGCGAGTGCGTCTTCCAAAAAGAAAAGTTTGAAAGGCTCCACATCTTTGGCAAACTGGATCGCGTCAATCGGGCGCAAACGCTCGTGAATATCGTGCAAAAGCTCAATTTCAGGCCCAATCTCCGCACGCACATGTTCGATCATATCGCACATGCGGCGGCAATATTCTCGCGGGTGATAATAAGCACCATCGGGCGCACCATCGGGTTTTTGAATCGCATTTGACTGCCCTCCATATCCCCCCATCTGCACGCGAATGTGGCGATAGCCCTGTGCCATATAATGACGCACACTATCCACCACTTCGTATTTGTCGCGCCCATTGGCGTGCGCATACGTATCTGCCGCCTCTCGACACTTCCCGCCCAGAAGTTGATATACGGGCATACCCGCGCGTTTGCCCTTAATATCCCACAACGCCTGATCTATCCCCGATATGGCATTATTGAGCACGGGACCATTGCGCCAATACCCATTGACCATGCTCATCTGCCAGATTTCCTCAATGCGATCCACATCGCGTCCAATAACAAAGGGCTTGAGATGTTTTTCAATAGCCGTACGTACCGCGTGAAATCGCTGCGTAAATGTCGCACAACCCAACCCGTAAAGTCCGGGTTCTGACGTAATAATTTTGACAATAATGAGCCGCGAACCCGCAGGCTGCGTCACAATGGTTTTGACATCTTTAATGGTTACAATCTCTGACATATCTGCTCCAATTCTTTATAGCGGCTTCGCGGAGTTTTTCCGCCGTGCCCTCCGGAAGAGGAATACCCTCGGCAGACCGCTGGGCAAGGGTGCGGTTTTCGGGTTCCCCTGGCATGAGAATATCGTCAAAGCCATCTGCTCTGGGCAATGCTTTGAGCTCATCGATCAGATTATCAACGTGGTCTTTGTAATCATCCAGATCTATAAAAAAGGAAATATCAATCGCAGCGACAATGCTGTTTTGATTTCTCGAATTTTCGCCCCCGCGCAATACGGGAACGAGCAGAGGATTATTGACCATCAAACTGGACAAACACTGAAAAATAAGGGCAAGCCCCGATCCCTTGGGGCCACCCGCAGGGCGCAGGATAACGCCCTTACGCGCATCCGTCGTCGGATTACCCGCAGCATCGAGTGCCCAGTCTTCGCCCAACGGCACCCCCTTATCCTGCGCGAGCTGAAGTTTGCCACCCGCTGCCACACTGGTCGCCATATCGAGGCTTATGGGATCGCGTTTATTTCCCGGAACCGCAACGGCAATGGGGCTATTGTGTACGCCCGCTGCCTTCGCTCCAAAAGGAGCCATATTCGGCGGGCTGCAAACAATGGCAATGCCCGCAAAACCCTCCTGTGCCGCCATCAAAGA
This sequence comes from Candidatus Latescibacterota bacterium, assembly GCA_021295695.1. Taxonomy (GTDB): domain Bacteria; phylum Latescibacterota; class UBA2968; order UBA2968; family UBA2968; genus VXRD01. The sequence goes on along the minus strand of JAGWBW010000046.1, from coordinate 15,365 downwards.
ATAATAAGCCATCGCGCCCTGATGCGTGACATTGCTGAGCAACACCCATCCAATACCCACATTTTTCGCTTTTTCAATAGCTTTTTTCATTGCGGGAACAGTCGCCACAGGCCCAAGAGCGCGATCGCACGCAATGTGGGCAACCGCTGGCGATTCTTTGACAACGCGAATATCGGGCTGGGGATTCATCGCGCCCGTTTTGATATTGTCGAGATACGTAATAACGCGCAAAACCCCGTGTGAATCAACCCCGCGCAGATTTGCCCAAATGAGCACTTCTGCTTCTATGGCGGCGTCTTCAGGCGACAGACCCGCGTTTTCAAAAACAGATTGAATAAACGGTTCGAGGTGTTCTGCGCGAATGCGAATGTCCGACATGGCAATCCTTTCTAATAGGCTTCTGAGAAACCTTGACTTTGAGATTTTTATGCGCTATGCTGTTTGACAAATCAGGTTCGCATTTTCGAAGCTTCAAGATAATCTCAACAGTCAAAAAGCAAAACAACTTCTGGAGGGCTTATGAAACAGTGTTTTGAACATTATCGGACATTGCGAAAAGAGATGGATGCGTGGTTAGATCAAAGCAGGCGCATGGATCCGCCGAGCAAGCATGGCGGAGGCGAAGACGAAGCGAACTATTCGCTGGCCTGGTTCCCCCACTATCTCATCACGGGAAATGACGGAGTGCGGGAACACTTTGAACACCTGCGAGATATGCTGGCCGGATGGGTGGAACGAGACTGCCTGCACGGTTATGAACCCGAAGCCGAAGCCCATCACGGAACCGAACCCTTTCTGCTCTTTTTGCCGCGTTACCTCGGATTATTTCCCGAAGATGAAAAAGCAAACGCACTACTACAAGACGCAGCCGAACACATCGGCAACTGGGTTGAAGGCATTCCCGAATGGTTTGACTGGGAGCGCAATCGGTTTTACGGATATTATATTGGCACGCGCACAGTAGGACGAGACGACGGCTACGATACCGAAATTGCCGAGCACTTCCGCTTTGTCCACATTGCCCTGGCCGCACACAGAATGACGGGACAAGATCGGTATCTGGACTGGGCTTTGCAATACGGCAAGCGTCGGGCAGAGATGATCGTCGCCATACCAGATGGTCCCTTGCCCATTGCCTGGGATGCAAACGGCCAACCGAGATTTGGCAGGCAGGCGACCGGACAACAAAAAAAGGCGGCGCAAGCCGGGCATCACGTCCCTGGCGATCCGCTCATAGGAGTCGAAGTGCTGCTGGCTTCGGGCGTCATATACGCCCTGGGCGATCTGTTCGAGGCATCGGGAGACGCTGTATTTCACCAGGCAGCGCGGCGAATCGCAGAACCAATGATCAGCGAATTGCTGGACCCGTATTCGGACCCCGGTGCAGCGGCGATCTCCTATTTTCGGCGGCAGTTCTCCGATCCCTCTCTGGACGAGGCAATTCGGGCGCAAATCGCGCATTTTCCCAACAGGCAAGAAGGCGAATTGGCAATGGTCTTTCCGCAGGCACGCCGCCGCGATTGGCCCGGCGTGGGCAAGCGCAACGACATGACGTATTGGGGAATATGGAATGGCGACGGCTCCGTAACACCAACAACAGAACCGACCACTGCGGCACTAACGCTGGCCTATCAAGTAACAGGTGATGAAAGCTATGCCGAACGCGCATTAAAGCAAGCGACAGATAAGCTGACGATGGCGCGTCGGGTGCTGCGTGGTGGCAGAGAACACGCAGATATGGGTGGCGCAGTCTGTTCGACAGCGGCCGGACACGGACGCAACTGGGGTATTGGACCTGTGACCGGATGTTACGGCCCATTGCTTCTGGGCACGCGAGAAGTAAAAAGCAACGTGACGCCAGCAGTCGAAGTGAAACACGCCAATGGCGAGCGCGGCATTCCCCATCAAATCCTTCCACTCGTGATCCATTCCGGAACCGATGTGGATGGCGTAATGTTTTACAATGGCGGCGATTCAGACATCTCATTCTCGTGGCGATTTGAGGACAACGGATGGCAGGTTCTCACCGTGGAAGCCGACGCAGTTGTCAATGTAGAATTGGCGGGAGTAATGGCATGAAATATCGCACCCTGGGAGAGACCGGCCTCGAAGTATCGGAAATTGGATTGGGTGCCTTTCCCATCTCTGGGAGACAACAGCGAGCAGACGGAAGCATTGAAGTGTGGTCGGGCACAAGCGATGCGGAATCCATTGCGCTGATCCATCGCTGTGAAGCACTCGGTGTAAATTTAATCGATTCTGCGGAAGGCTATGGCGACGGACACAGCGAAGAACTCGTCGGACAAGCCCTGCGGGGACGGCGAGATAAATGGATTATAGCGACCAAAGTGCAGCCAAACCGGGACATCGACCAGAACGATGAGCAATCAGTACACAACCGGATTGTCGAAGCATGCGAAAACAGCTTGAAACGCATGCAAACGGATTTTATCGACATTTATCAACTGCACGCGATCCCGCACGAATGGGCCATGCCCGCCGTGATGAAAACCCTCGAAAAATTGCAACGAGAAGGCAAGATCAGGTGGTACGGTATCTCGACCAATAACCGCGAAGCCATCGATAAACTACGGGCATTGGGACCCATCCACATTTTGCAGATCGGATACAATTTGTTGGAACGCAGTGCCGACGAATTATTGCACTGGGCAAAAGAAAAAAACATAGGCACACTAATCCGCGTACCCCTTGCAAAAGGCCAATTGACCGGAAAATACTTTGGACAGAATGCCAAAAAAATACCGCAAAACGATTTGCGGTACGAGCGGTTTCAGCGTCCTGAAGTTCAAGAGGGATTGAAGAAATTGCCCGAACTTTTGTTTTTACAAACAGCGCAACGAACCATGGCGCAGGCAGCTCTGCGATTTGTGTTAGATCACCCCGGCGTTTCATGCATCATTGCCGGCGCAAAAAACCGACAACAAGTTGAAGACAACACAGCGACATCAGAGATGCTACCGCTCACATGTGAAGAACTATCTCGCGCCCTGCCCATCGCAGATGCGATTGGTACAGCCGGGTGGATTGGGTGACAGCTATCTCCTGCAAACCGGGTCTTGAATCACTGAGGTGCAATCACATGCGTTTCTTCAACACGGCTGGTCCTATCAAACCGGATATGCATTACTATGTCCCGCCGTTAGAACGGATTGACTTCGACGCGGTCATGCTGATGATCGAGCAGCAGAGGTACTTTGTCATGCACGCGCCTCGCCAAACGGGCAAGACATCCGCGTTGCTCGCCCTGCGAGATGAACTGAATGACCGCGGGCGGTATCGCTGTGTGTATGTGAATGTGGAGATCGGCCAATCCGCACGCGAAGACGTGGGGGCAGCGATGCGACCGATACTCAATCGAATAGCCTACGAGGCCGAAATCGTCTTGCACGATCGCTTCGTAGCCGGAATATGGCAGGAAATTTTGGATAGGGCTGGGCCAAATGGGGTACTTCAAGAAGTGCTGAGTCGCTGGGCTACGGCTGACGAGAAGCCACTGGTACTGATGATAGACGAGATTGACGCGCTAATCGGCGACACTCTCCTGACCGTGCTGCGGCAACTCCGCGCTGGCTATCCCGACCGCCCGCGCCAATACCCACAAACGGTCATCCTGTGCGGCGTGCGCGATGTGCGCGATTACCGCATCCAATCCACGGCGGAGAACGCGATCATCGCAGGTGGTAGCGCGTTCAATATTCGCACCAAGTCCCTGCGGCTGGGCGATTTCACGACGGATGAAGTGCAAACCCTGCTGGCGCAACACACTGAAGAGACGGGACAAATTTTTACCGGGGATGCCCAAAACGCGATCTGGGAACTGACGCAGGGACAACCGTGGCTCGTGAACGCTCTGGCTTACGAAGCTTGTTTTGATAACAAGGCCGGGCGAGACCGCAACCAGCCCATCACAGCTAACGCGATATCCGACGCGAGGGAGCAACTCATCCTGCGCCGGGAGACGCACCTTGACCAACTCACCGATAAATTACAGGAAGAGCGCGTGCGGCGCGTAGTCGAACCCCTGTTGAGCGGTGCGGAATCCACCGAGGCGATTCCCCAGGACGACGTAGAATATGCCCGCGATCTGGGCCTCTTGCGCCGGGAAGGCCCCATCGCCATCGCCAACCCAATTTATCAGGAGGTCATCCCCCGCGACTTGACCTATACCACGCAGGAATACCTCGTTCAAGACACAGCCTGGTATGTAGATGCAGATGGCTGCTTGTGTCTCGACGATCTACTAACCGCGTTTCAGGAATTCTTCCGCGAACACTCAGAACACTGGGTCGAGCGATTCCAGTACAAAGAAGCTGGTCCACAGTTGCTGCTCCAGGCATTCCTACAGCGCATCGTCAACAGCGGCGGGCGGATCGAACGCGAGTATGGCCTGGGTCGGATGCGCACAGACCTGTTGATCTTATGGCCGGCACCCAGCGATACTCACCCCAATCAAGCGATTCAAAAGACAGTAATCGAATGCAAACTGCTTCACAAAAGCCTGGAACAGACCATACGCGAGGGCCTCAAACAAACCCACGCCTACATGGATCGCTGCGCCGCGACCGAAGGACATCTCGTCATCTTTGACCGCACTGCTGGCAAGTCGTGGGACGACAAGATATTCCGCAGCGAGGAGCACATAGGGGATGCAAAAATCACTGTGTGGGGGATGTGAAAGAAAATATGTAGATACAAATCAGATTTCTGCTTTTATTTTTAGGAGGATTATCATGAAAATCACCGCATTAAAAACATTCGTCGTGCCCACAACGGGAAACTTTTTCGTCAAAGTCGAAACAGACGAAGGGATTTATGGATTGGGAGAAGCGGGCTTAAAGCGTCGCGGAACCGCAATAGCCGAAGTGATCCGTTCGTTTTCACCAGACGTTATCGGGCAAGATCCCTTTCGGATTGAGCACCTGTGGCAGGTCATGTTTCGCGGCGGGTTTTTCCCGGGCGGCGTGGTACAGTCATCGGCAGTAAGTGCTGTGGATATCGCCCTTTGGGATATCAAAGGCAAAGCCCTGGGCGTACCCGTCTATGAACTATTGGGCGGCAGAACCCGCGACAAAGTGGCGTGTTATCCGCATATTGGCGAACGGGACAATATCGACCGCCTGGTCGCAAATTGTAAACAACGACAAGAAGAAGGCTGGAAATTCGTGCGATGGGGCATGAGCGATCCCACAGATCCCAATGTATTTGAACCTTCGCGCGCTGTGCGCTACGGCATCGAACAGGTAAAAGCCGTGCGCGAAGCCTGTGGCGATGAATTGGAAATCTGCGTAGATGTTCACACGCGATTGGACCCCGCCTGGGTCATTGCATATTGCAAAGGCGTGGAACTCTATCGCCCATTTTTTATCGAAGATCCATTGCGCAGTGAAAGTACACAGAGCCTGCGCCTCGTGCGACAAAATACGCATCTGCCTTTAGCCATTGGCGAACAATTCGATAGCAAATGGAAATTTCAGCAGGTAATCGAAGAAGATTTAATGGACTATTGCCGCGTTGACCTCTGCATTGCGGGTGGTTTGACCGAAGCCAAAAAGATCGCGGGCTGGTGCGAGACACATTATATTAATCTGGCCCCACACAATCCACTGGGACCCGTGTCAACAGCCGCCTGCTTGCACCTGTGTTTATCCTCTTCTCTCGTCGGCGTGCAAGAATTGCCCAGACCACCCATGACCACCTTGACAGATGTGTTTCCCAAACAAATGCCCTACGCCAACGGCCATCTGCTCGTCCCCGAAGGACCGGGATTGGGCATTGAATTAAACGAAGACGCGCTCACAGACATGGCCCCTCCCGAACCATCGACAGGATCGGGATTCCGCCGCGAAGACGGCTCGTACACAAATTGGTAAAAAAAGGAATTGCACCATGAAAGTGCGAATCGGCATCATCGGGTGTGCGCGAATATTAAACGCCCATCTGCGTGGCTATAAAATCCTGCAGGAAAATGGTTTTGGCGATCTCTTTCAGATCACGGCTTTGTGTGCGCGCAAAGAAGAAGACGCCCACCGCTTCCGCAAGCGAGGCGAGGGGCCCGGTCCTCGTCCAGCACCTGTTGACGCACCTGGCGATCCGCTCAATGCGCCGCATTCGTTTATCAGTGACCTGCATCCCGATAGCGATACAGAAGTGTACACCAATTACAACGAAATGTTGGAAAAGGGCAAAATCGACGCAGTAATCATCTTGACCGGACACGACAACCACCACAGCATCGCCATCGACGCCATGAGAGCAGGCAAACACGTCTCGGTCGAAAAACCAATGGCAATATCTGTCAAAGCAGCCCAGCGAATGTGTGAAGTCGCCGACGAAACCGGACAAATCTTGAGCATTGACGAAAACGTGAATTTCAATCCCTCTACCTGGGCTAGCCAGTGGGCCGTAGAAAAGGGCTTGATTGGCGATGTACAAATGCTTTATCGCGGCGTCATTGGATTTCGCAATTCGCGTCCAGACCTCGTAGCTGCCCGAACGCCCTGGCGTCAGAGCAAACTGGGCGCAGGAGGGGGCGTTGCCATCGATCTGGGCGTCCACCTTTTTAACGGAGTCCGCACAATTTGTGGGCCCGTAAAATCCGTTCAAGCCCTGTGGCGAACGCTCGAGCCAGTGCGCGTCTTAATGTCCGACGATGATCGCGCTATAGTCGATCAGATCGACAATCAAGTGGATGATGCTTTTTTTACCAACTTTGAATTTGAAAATGGCGGCATCGGACACATGGCTGTATCGAGAAGTGCGCGGGGAACACAGGTCGGCGTACCGGGCGGCACGAATATTTGGGGCAGCAAAGGAGCGATTTCAGACGGGCAATTATTTGGCGAAGACGGTACATCGGAAAATGTAGAAGACCGATTTCAACGCGAAGCCGATCCATCGCGCATATCCGAAGTCATACCGCGCGGAATCACCGATGCATTTGCGCTTGAAAACCTGAACTGGCTGCAAGCCATCACAAACGGCAAACCCGTCCAGATGAGCGGCGAAGAAGGCACCATCGATCTGGCATTGAGCTATGCGATTCTCGAATCTGGCTTGCTCGGCCGCGCCGTCACCTTAGACGAAATGTTAAAAGGTGAGGTGGATGGGTATCAGAAAGAGATCGACGACTATTACGGATTATAACCCTGGAGCACGCGATGAAAATCTCACCAGAACATCGACAACAATTGGATGAGCAGGGCTATGTAATCATCCCCGATGTACTCTCTGAATCCGAGATATCGCACTACCGCGCACTGCTGCTACACCTCGCCGAACAAGAGCGCGGGGACGGTCAGGGGCCAGCATGTGCGGTGGCTGGTGAACAAGGGCAAGCCATTTGAAAAGCTGGTGGCGCATCCCAAAGTCGTGCCCTATTTTGAATATATGCTCGGCGAAGATTACACGCTCAGCACGCTCACGTCAAACGTGATTTACCCTGACGCTGAAGACAATGCGTTTCACGTCGATAATGCACTGGGCAAAATGCCAGAGCCACTGCCCTCATTCCCGATGTTTGTCAACAGCCTGTGGCTCCTGAACGATTTTACCCCGGAAAACGGGGGCACGCGCTTTGTGCCCGGCAGCCATCGGTTCTTAAAAAAACCCCCGCCAAAAGACCACCCACACGCGCTATGCCATCCCGATGAGGTGCGCCTCTCAGCTCCAAAAGGCTCGGTATTTTTGTTCAACGGCGCAATATGGCACGCCACAGGATCCAACCGCACAGATGACGCTCGCGTATGCTTGATCTGCTTCTGCTGCCGGTCATTTCTAAAACCGATGTTCGATTTTGTCCACCACCTCAAACCCGAGGTGGTGGATCGAGCCACACCCGAAATGAAGCGCATCTACGGATTTAATTCTCAACCCCAGCCGCCGGATGTGCGCGATTAAACCGATCTCACAGGCATCAATCGCGCCCCCGATTCGCTGTTGAATCGGGGATATTTTTGGATATTCCAACAAAAGAGGCAAGCCATGAAAATCACCGATGTCAAAGCCACAACATTAAAAGGCTACAAAGATTGGAACTATGTCAAAGTGGAAACCGACGCCGGCATATCAGGCGTGGGAGAAGCACATCCGGGCGAAGGTATAAGCGACGCAGTGACAAAGCGATTGCGCCCCATGCTAATCGGACAAAATCCCCTAAATGTCGAACCGCTCTACACGCGGATGCTCGACCGCAGCACCGGACAATCTACTGCTGGGATACTCCTCGGCGCAATCGGCGGCGTGGAAACTGCACTCTGGGATGTCGCGGGCAAAGCCATTGGCGTGCCGGTCTATCAATTACTCGGCGGAAAGTATCGAGACCGATTGCGGATGTACGCCGATGTAGGCAGGGGACGCAACCGCACAAACACCCCTGAAACATGGGCAGAACGCGCCAAAGAGGGTGTCGCAGATGGGTTTCAGTCCATCAAGTTCGACATCGACGGATCTGCAAACGAATTGCAACACGACCCCGTAGATCGTGGGTTATCACTCGCCGAATTGGACAAAATGGAGGCCATGGTATCCGCAGTCCGCGACGCCGTCGGATACGATATCGACCTGTGTATTGACTGCCACGGAAAATACAATGTGCGCGACGTGCTCTTACTCGCCCAACGCCTGGAAAAATTCAACTTGATGTTCCTCGAAGACCCCGTACCCCCAGAAAATATCGACGCCATGGGCAAAGTAACGGCTTCCACATCCATACCGATCTGCACCGGCGAATGGGTCCACCGCAGAGACGGATTTCGCGGACTAATCGAGAATCAGGCATGCGACATGCTACACATCGATATTTCGGC
>JAGWBW010000046.1:0-6530 GCA_021295695.1 Candidatus Latescibacterota bacterium | reverse complement strand
CTGGCAGACCTGTACTACATGCCCGCCGCATTCCACAACATCGTATCGCCACTCGGCATGGTGGCATCTGCGCATGTAGGCGCAACCGTGCGAAACCTCCACACCCTGGAACTGCCCTACCACGCAGACCAGATAGAATGGCGATGGGACCTCGTGATCAGCGACGAGCCATTGATTCAGGATGGACAATTTATACTCCCCGAAAAACCTGGCCTCGGCGTCGAATTTAACGAGGATTTAGCACGCGCACATGTGAAAGAGGGGTATGATTTTTTTGATTAGTCGTTGACAAGGGATGGCAGATTTCTATATTCATGCGGCTTTTGAGAAACTATAGACGCACATAAAACAAGGAGGCATTATGGAACTCAACATCGGCATGATCGGATATTCATTCATGGGCAAAGCGCACAGCAATGGATTCCGCCAATTGCCCGCATTTTTTCCCGAACTCGACGTAAAACCCGTATTAAAAGTAATCTGTGGACGCAACCTCGATGCCGTAAAAGACGCGGCTGAAACATACCAATGGGAAGAATACGAAACCGACTGGGAAAAAGTCATCGCCCGAGACGACATCGACGTCATCGACATCTGCACACCCGGCGACCAGCACCTGCCCATGGCACTCGCCGCATTAAAAGCAGGCAAACACGTCATCTGTGAAAAACCCCTCACAAACACCCTCGCAGAAGCCAGAGAATTATTGACCGTGGCTGAAAGCACGAACAAAAAAACCATGGTTGCATTCAACTACCGCCGCGTACCCGCGGTAGCATTGGCGCGACAATTGATCGCTGAAGGGCGGATCGGAGAAATTTATCACTGGCGTGCCGTGTACTTGCAAGACTGGATCATAGACCCCGACTTTCCACTCGTCTGGCGGTTGGAAAAAGACAAAGCCGGTTCGGGACCACACGGCGACCTGAACGCGCATATCATTGACCTCGCACTACATCTCGTAGGCGATATCGACAGCGTGGTCGGCGCAGATACCACCTTCATCAAAGAACGCCCACTGCTCGAAGCCGTTGACGGGGGCCTGGGCGCTCAAGGCGGCGAACAAATGGGGCAGGTGACCGTTGACGATGCCACCATGTTTTTGGCACGGTTCCAAAACGGCGCACTCGGCACATTTGAAGCCACGCGCTTTGCCGCTGGACGGCGCAACTACAACCATTTTGAAATCAACGGAAGCAAGGGAAGTATCGCATTCAATCTGCAAAAAATGAACGAATTACAATTCTATTCGCGCGACGACGAAGATCATATCCAGGGCTTCCGAGAAATTATCGTAGGAGAAGGTAGCCAACCCTTCATGGGCGCGTGGTGGCCCCCTGGACACATTATTGGCTGGGAACACACATTCACGCATGAATTCAGGGATTTCTTTGAAGCAATTGCACAGGACGGAACCTTTTCCCCCGACTTTGCCGAAGGCACAAAAGTACAGGCCGTCCTGGAATCCGTAGTCGATTCGGCAGCGACAAAAACCTGGCAAGACGTACCAAAAATCTGAGATAGAACAGGAGCGAGAAATGGCAAGACCAGTTACGTTATTCACCGGACAGTGGGCGGACTTGACACTGGAAGTCATGTTGCAAAAAGCCAGAGACTTTGGCTATGACGGCGTGGAACTCGCCTGTTGGGGCGACCACATGGACGTGCGCGAAGCCGCATCGAATGACGGCTATGTACGCGAAAAAAAGGAACTGCTCGAACAATACGGCATGCAATGCTTTGCCATTAGCAATCACCTGGCCGGGCAGGCAGTATGCGACAATATCGACGCGCGGCACGAGGCGATATTGCCGCCCCATGTGTGGGGCGATGGCGACCCCGAAGGCGTGCGACAACGCGCCGCCGAAGAGATGATAGCAACAGCCGAGGCCGCAAAAGCCATGGACCTGACAGTTGTCAATGGCTTTACCGGATCCTCTATCTGGCATCTGTTGTATTCTTTCCCTCCGGTTTCACCCGATCAGATTGACGCTGGATTCAGCGACTTTGCGGATCGCTGGAACCCGATTCTGGATGTCTTTCAAAAGAACGACGTGCAATTCGCACTCGAAGTGCATCCAACGGAAATCGCATTTGATATTGCCTCGGCTGCCCGAGCATTAGAGGCACTGGAGAACCGACCAGAGTTTGGCTTCAATTACGACCCCAGCCATCTGGTCTATCAAAATGTGGATTATGTTGGCTTTATCCGCGAGTTCAGCGACCGGATCTATCACGTCCACATGAAAGACTCTTACCTGTCGCCCAACCCCAAACGAGCAGGTATATTTGGCGGGCATACTAATTTTGGCGATCCAGACCGCAGTTGGGATTTCCGCTCAGTGGGTCGCGGCAGCGTGGATTTCGAAGAAATTATTCGCGCATTAAACGACATTGGCTACGATGGACCGCTCTCCGTCGAGTGGGAAGATTCGGGAATGGACCGCGAACACGGCGCAACCGAATCCTGTGCCTTTGTCAATGAGATCGACTTTGAACCCTCAGACGTGGCATTTGACGCGGCGTTTGAAGAATAGTACAGTGATCTGCGATCAACAGTCAGCCCTCCCATCCACCACCCCAATAGGGCGGAATAGTGAGGGCTGACATTTTTTTGGAGAATACTAAATGGCACGCTATCTATTTCTCGCAATATTGATATTAATAACCGCTTGTGGACAACAGACCGGGCGCACGGTTGTATTTGGGCGCGGTGGCGATTCCGTAGGACTGGATCCCGCGCTGGAGACAGACGGCGAGTCGTTTAAAGTATGCGATAATATTTACGAAACACTCGTCGCATTTGTGCCCGAACGCACCGATCTCGCACCCGGATTAGCGACTTCATGGCAAGCGTCAGAAGACGGTTTGACCTGGACATTTAAGTTGCGCGAAAATGTCGTCTTCCACGATGGCACGCCCTTTACCGCCGATGCTGTCGTCTTTTCACTCGCGCGGCAATTCAAACCCGATCACCCTTTCAACAAAGTAGAAGGCGCGTATCAATACTGGGCAGGCATGTCCATGAGCGACATCGTAAAAGATGTCCGCAAAATAGACGACCTGACCGTAGCCATTGACCTGAAACGCCCCAACGCACCTTTCCTATCAAATCTGACGATGAATTTTTGCGCTATCGTCAGTCCCGTTGCCGTGGAAAAATGGGGAGCTGATTTTGCGCGGCATCCCGTGGGCACAGGTCCGTTTCGCTTTGTCGAATGGATTAAAGATGACCGCGTGGTATTAGAACGCAATCCCGATTATTGGGGACCCGCCCCAAAAATTGATCGCCTGATTTTTAGAAGCATTCCCGAAAACTCCGTCCGACTAATCGCCCTAACCCAGGGATCTATCGACGGCATGGACAACCTCGTACCAGACTTCTTACCGACAATTGAATCAGATGAAAATCTCGCCTTGCTGTCCCAGCCGGGGATGAACGTGGGCTATCTGGCGATGAACATGGACAAAGAACCATTCCAGAACCTCAATGTGCGGCGCGCTATAAACCACGCAATCAACAAACAAGCCCTGATCGACAATTTGTATCAGGGATTAGCCATTCCAGCGGTCAATCCCATTCCGCCGACGCTCTGGAGTTATCGGCAAGAAACACCCGGCTATGAATACGACCCGGAAAAAGCCCGAACACTCCTATCCGACGCGGGATTCCCAAATGGGTTCAAAACCACCCTCTGGGCCATGCCCGTACCCCGTCCCTATATGCCACAACCCCAGAAAATCGCCCAGGCGATCCAGGCCGATTTACAAATAGTCGGCATCGAAGCTGAAATCGTCACTTATGAATGGGGAACATATCTGGATAAAGTTCAGCGCGGACAGCACGACATGGCATTGCTGGGCTGGACCGGGGACAACGGCGACCCAGACAACTTTCTCTATATTCTGCTGGACAAAAGCGCGACCCAAATGCCAGCCAATAATATTTCCTTTTACCGCAGCGACCCCTTGCACGACGTATTGGTGGCCGCCCAAAAAGAATCCGACAAAGCAAAACGCACGGATCTGTATCAAAAGGCTCAAGAAATCGTCTTTCACGATGCCCCCTGGGTACCCCTCGTACACGCAACCCAAACAGCGGCATTCCGCACCCGCGTCAAAGGATTTAAGCTACATCCCACCGGGAGCAAATGGTTTCACGATGTGATAGTTGAAGAATAAGCGGTCAATGTATCGGACATTTTTTTATAGCGACTCTTGCTCTGATCTTCAAAATCCTGTATCATAGCGTACAACTGAACCGCTGTTAAACTTGTACACTGCTCCCACAGGTTTCTCCCGATCCAGAGAACTGACACCATGCCAGATATCAAAACGCGGTTGCATCCCGATCTCAAAGCCTGCGCTGTCGCCCGTGCTGTCTGCGACGTGGTCCACCCCAATACCGTCATCCTGTTCGGATCCCGCGCCCGGGGCGACTTTACGCCCGATTCCGATATTGACCTGCTCATCATCACTGATGCCCAGCGGATAGACCGGCAGGAATACATGCGCACGAGTGAGGCGGCTCGCCGCAAAGTCCAGGAAGTTTACGGCCACTCCATGGGCGTTGACCTTGTCCACCTGAGCGAGGACGTTTTCCACGACGGTCGCCGTGCCCGAAACCATGTCGCAGGTCAGGCTGTCCGCGACGGCGTCGATATACATGGCGCAAAAATAATATATGACAACCCGGAACCGACCAACTGGCCCGATATAAGACAGAGAATCATCAATGCCGAACGGGAACTCCGCGTTCTGAATGTCTTAGTCGAAGCAGATGCCGACCAGGAAGCCATCGGCTTCCACGCCCAACAGGCCCTTGAAAACGCGCTAAAAGGCTGGATTTCAGCACTCGATACCGACTACAAAAACACCCACGACCTATCCGACCTATCCGCCATCATCAGAACCCATCTCGAAGAGAACGACACTCCCGCTGGTGAAAAGCTGACATGGCTGACCGACTATGCCGTAAGATACCGCTATCACGGCACAGAGGTCAGCGTGGAAAATCGCTTCGAGTTGCTCGCTGCGGTAAAAGAAACCGTAGAGACCATCATCGCCCGCATTCGAATACTGAGCAAAATGACCGAAGAAGATGATGATAGGTAGCTTATAATGGCACGTCGATAGGGTTAGCGTACTATCTCAAAAAAATTAAACCGCTTCCACTTTTTCACGGAAGCGGTTTGTGTTTTCATTGGATTAAAAATTAACCTCTCCATAAACTTCAATGTAATTATTGCAATTTGCTAAAGGGCGACGGTTCAGGAAAACATGATGGCAAGGATAAGATCGGAATGTAAAGGAGTAACAGTATGAGCAATAGAAATCCCATTAATTGTCAAAAAAGCAAAGAGATCATTTATAGTGGCTCTCCGACAAGGAAAATGACCCTGAAATTGCTCGTTGCTCTTAGGGAAGTTAAGCGTATAATTCCCAAGATGTCTAAAGAGGTCGATAGGGTTTACTTTATTCAAGATTGGGACATTAATTCAATCAGTCACGCGATTGGAAGCGAGGGGGTTTTACTTCCTGATGCCGATGCTATTAAGATAATTAAAAAACTCGACACAATATATGGCCTGTACGCTATGCCTACGAGGGCAATTATTGTCCGTGCTGACAAAGATAGAAATGTTGTCCAGTTGGGGGGAACCATTGCTCGCTATACTGCCTATGCTTACAAATGCTCAATAGGAGAGCGTGAATCCGAGAAGGCAGCAAAAGAGACTGAGGCCCTCGTTATAGACGAGATTGTCAAGCGAGGATTGGTATGATATAGCGAGAGACAACCAGAAGGAGTATTGCAGTACAAAAAGAAAGGAATAACATTATGAGTGAAATTTTTTATAGAATCTGTCCGTGGATTTTGGGAATAGGATTCTTATTTGCGGTGGTCTGTTGGAGCCTGACCCTTATCGGATTTTTTCCTTGGTGGATTGAGGACAATAACAGAGGGATATTTGGAGATTCGTTTGGGGGCGTCAATGCTTTGATCTCTGGACTGGCTTTCGCGGGCGTGATTTATGCAATATGGCTTCAGCAGAAGGAGCTTGCGCTTCAGCGGGAGGAATTGAAGAATTCGCGGAAGGAGCTTGCGCTTCAACGGGAGGAATTGGCAGGACAAAGACGTGTAATGCAGAAAGAGACATTTGAGCGCACCTTTTTTCGACTTTTGGAAATGCTTGATGCAAAGCGTGACTCAATGATATGTGCTGGTGAAGGTAGAGAATTGAAAGGGACGGAAGTTTTTAGTCGAGTTATTTGGGAGGAGAGAGGGGTTGCGGACAAACGGGCGGGTGTAGCCGTAAAACCCTATTTCTTGTTGTTATTTAAAATTTTGCGATTTGTTGACCAGACTGATTTTAGTGAGGATTGGAAAAAAAAGGATTGTAAAGAAAAAAAGTTTTATACTGATATTTTTCGTGATGAAATGAAAGGGGCTGAACTACAAGCACTTTTATTGCTTGCCACAAAAACTGATTGGTATGCAGAATCTCCAAATATAGACGGCAAAGCCTTTA
>JAGWBW010000262.1:1158-7480 GCA_021295695.1 Candidatus Latescibacterota bacterium | reverse complement strand
CAATCCCCCCCGTGCCGCGTCTGCCGGACCCTTGCCCACAGGCACATCCAGCATGTGCGCGCCCTTTTCCGCTATAGCCCTGCCAACCCTGCGCGTCGTATCCGGGTCAATCGAACTCATATCGATATAAACCTGCCCCGCTGACAACCCAGAAACAATACCATCTGATCCCAAAGCTACTTGCTCAACAGCCTGCGGCGTTGGCAGCGAAGAAATAACAACCTCTGACCGCTCGGCAACCGCCCGGGGCGTATTCACCCCCGTTGCCCCCTTCTCCTGCAAAACCTGCACCGCTTCATCGCGCAAATCGTGAACCGCGACATCATAACCACTCGCAACCAAATGACTCGCCATCCCACCACCCATCATCCCCAGCCCCACATATCCCAATTTTCGTTTCACCATATCACCTCTTCTCGTAAATACTCAATCATAATAAATTGTTTTCACATAAGGTCTCTATCTCACAACTTCCAATGCAGACCCGTCAACAAGACGATAAATGTAAAAGTCTGTATCAACAGTGAACACATGACGTAGAGAACGACTCTCCGCAACCACTAATAGAGAGGCATCTGCCAGGTCCATTGGTGTGTCCTGGTATTGCGCCATCAACGCCGCCATCCGGTGGGTTTCCGCTCGCGTTAGATCGTGAAGGACAAGCTGTCCTGTCTTTACCAGGTCCCAGAGGGCTGCCTGGTAAGAATAACCACCAACGTCGCCAAGTAGATACATGGCCTCTGCAAAACACACCCATGTGGTGAGCAGAGGGACCGAAGGCACTCGGTGCATAGCATCAACACAACTGGCATGGTACTGGTCGCCGGCATCGAGCAGGGCGACCAAAGGGCCTGTATCGGTCAGCGTCATTTCGATCTTTGCCGATGCTTTTTGATCAGTATCTCGGTGAACTTCCTACCGGTATCCTCTGACAAGCGAGCACCGCCAGGGACGTGTTCACTGCTGTTCAGAACGCCGACGTGATCGCGCAAAAACTCAGCCAGCATTCTTTTTTTTTCGGCCTCTGACTGTGCGTCACAATCCAACTCCGGCGCGAAACGCTCCCGCAGACTATCGAGAGCGAGTTGTTCGGGCGTGGTCCCCAGTTGATGCGCCTGATCGGCCAACGCCTGCTCGATATCAGGAGTAAGCGTAATAATCATTGAGCGTCTCCTTGTGTATTTTCGCATAATACCCAATTCGCATTGTAAATTCAGGACGATTGTTATTGCTTAGCCGTTGGGCATGCATCCACAGATGGGTCTTGTAATGCACACAAATATACAGATACAAACTGATGAATCGCTCTTGCCTAATCGCATCTCTCTGTTTCAACAAGAATAGCCCATTCCGCTTGTTTTCGCAACGCACCCTTTTCTTCGTGGAATTTCGGATCCGGATGGATAGGATCCACCCAATACACTTCCTCTGGCTCTTCAACAACCGGAATATCCAGATTCACAACCACAGGCTCCTGATCGCTGCGCACCAGCACGCATTCCAGAGGCTCATCCGCGCTGGCATTAATCTCCTGATGCGGCACATAAGGCGGCACATAGATAAAATCACCCGGACCCGCTTCTGCCACATACTCCAACTGATCGCCCCATCGCATGCGCGCCTTGCCGCTCACCACATAAATCACACTCTCCAGCGCCCCGTGGTGATGCGCCCCAGTCTTTGCATTCGGATGAATCTCAACCGTACCTGCCCACAACTTCTCTGCCCCCGCACTCGCCCGATTAATCGCCGCCGCCCGCGTCATCCCTGGCGTCTGCGGCGTATTAAAATCCAACCGATCACCCGTCACCACCCGCACCCCCTGATTTCGCCAATCCTTATTTTCTAACATAACACCTCCCTGCAGGACACCTATCCAATCGCCTCGCGCTCGCGCCAGCGGTACATCCGCAAAGCTGGATCCTTGGTCTCCACCATCCACTGTTGCAACCGCGCCTTCAATCGCGCCACATCATCGGCATAATCGGGATCATCAATCACATTATTCATCTCATGTGGATCATTTTTCAGATCGTACAACTCGTCCTGCCCTGTCAAATTACACCCGTATTTCAAATCCCCCATACGCAACATCTTCATCGACGTAGCCACATTGCCCAAACCCAAAAACTCCGTCACCACAGCATCGCGCCAACCCGTCGCCTCACCGCGAACAAGCGGCAACAGCGACGCACCGTGAATCGCATCCCCATCATAAGATCCGCCCGCCAGATCCAAAATCGTGGGATACATATCCGCCAGCGAAGCAAACTCCGCAACGCGCGCTCCCGCATGCGAACCATCCGGCAACCGAATAATCATCGGAACATGATGCGTCTCTTCAAAATGATGCCATCCCTTATCCAGCAACCCCCCGTGACTGCCCAGCGTCTCGCCGTGATCCGCCGTAAAAATCAGCACCGTATTCTCCAATTCCCCACTCGCCTTCAAATAATCGTACAACCGACCAATCTGACTGTCGATCATCGACACCCGCGCATAATAATAGCGCACCGCCATCGCCCAATCTTCCCACGTCAAATTTTCCTTATCCCAGTGAATCTTCAAATGATGCGGTCCGGGAATCTCTCGCGAGGGCCACTCGTAATTTCCCCACGGCGGAATCTCCACATCCCGATACCAGTCCAGAAACTCACCCGTCGCGTGATACGGCCCGTGTGGTCCCCAGAAATTCAAACTGATAAAATACGGCAAATCCCGTTCCCGAAACGACCTGCTCATCTCAATCACATTATCCACCAGATAAGCCGGCACAGTCGCCTCCGTTGGCACAGTCAACTCACCCACCCCATTGCGGACCCTCACAGTCGCCTCAGCCCAGGGCTTCACGCCCGGCTCATAACCCTTTGCCCGCGCCCATGCCTGATAATCCGAATAACTCGAACCAGCCCCGCCGTGCCCGGCAAAATCCTGCCCTTCATACCCGATACGCGAAGGCGAAGATGGCCTGTTCGACCCCTGAAATGTCTGCGTCTTCTCAGTGCCGAGATGCCACTTTCCCGTATATCCCGTCCCGTACCCCACCGCTTGCAGACGCCGCGACAAAAGTTCGGGGCGGTCCTCCAACTCGTGAACACTACACCCCACCTCGTGGATATTTGACGTAATCCCATGGGTATGCGGATACACGCCCGTTTGCAGCGTACCCCGCGCCGGACTACACACCGGATAAACCGTATAAGCATTCTCAAACAACACACCCTCATCCGCGAGACGATCAATATTCGGCGTACGACAAGGCGTCTCGCCATAAGCACCCACACCCGACAGGCGATGTTGGTCAGTTAGAATAAAAATAATATTAGGTCTATCGGCCATTTAATCCCTCCCAATACTCCCACATATCATCCGGCGTCTCGAACTGCAACTCATTCCAATTCTTCCACTTAAACCGCGTAAACAGCCCCATGCGAATATTGCGGCTGCAATTCTTACTCGCGCTGTGAACCATCAAACCGTGCCAGAAAATCACCGTCCCTGCAGGACCTGTGATCTCCATTGGATCGGGCAAATCAATAATCGTCCCCATGTGAATCTGATTGGGCGGCTCATTGGGATCTAAAAACTGGCGGTTCACACTCAGCAAAGAATGCGACCTGAAATAATCCGCCATCTTTGCATGCGTACCCGGCCACACGCAAAACCCGCCCGAGCGAGGCTTAATATCACAGAGATAAACGGTCGCGGCAATCGTAAAACCAGCCACCGTCAAATCCTTTTGCCCGTAGCCATCTACATGCCCGCCCGAAGGCTTTGACCATTTATCCGTACCTGTGGGATAGCGAAACAACGGTGCAGGCTCAGCCCACTCGGTCAACCGCCCTTTGCCCGTCATCTCTTCGGCCATATCAAACACACCGTAATCATACACAATAGAACGATGCAAAGCCGGATCACTACTCTCGGGCTTTTTCGGCTCCGCATTTACCCACGTCTGAGGATCGCTGCGATCTGCCCAAACACCATGCCAGAGACCATCCACAGCACGTTCTAATAATGCCTGGGGCAAAACATCCCGCTTGACAAGATACCCATTATCTTTAAAAAACTGTTTTTCGTCATGAGTGAGCAATCCCATGATGCTCTCCTGCGACACAAAACGCTTGCTAATGATATCATATTATGCTATCATCTGAACAATGAACCGACGACACCAGAACACCTTAAACAATATCTTCAGAACGCCCGTTCCCTCCACATTGGAATGGCGGCGTATCGAAGCCCTTTTCAAAGCACTTGGATCCAGAACTATTGAAGGCAGAGGTTCTCGCGTGAGATTTGAACTAAATCGCGTTGTCGCTACTTTTCATCGCCCTCATCCCCAGAAAGAAGCAAAGCCATATCAAGTGCGTGATGCTAAACGCTTTCTACAACAAGCGGGAATAACACCATGAACACAATGACACATAAAGGATATGCCGCTCGCATTGAATACAGCGATGAAGACAGTTGCTTTATTGGTCACATAGCGGGCATCAACGATATCATAGGTTTCCATGGCGATTCAGTTGCACAACTGCGTACCGCATTTGAAGAAGCCGTAGAGGATTATCTCGAAACCTGCGAAAAATTAAATCGCCCTCCACAAAAGCCCTATTCTGGCAATCTAATGTTGCGCCTGCCGCCAGAAGTTCACGCAGCAATTGCCACTGCTGAAGTCAGCGGCAAAAGCATCAACCAATGGACAACCGATACCCTCGCTGATATTCTGCAGACACAATCATCTTAAGCCGCCACAGCTTTCTCACCCAAATGCTCCTCAATCCACGCCTTCAAAGGCACATCTTCGGGTTTGGGCGACGTATATCCAAAACCACCCGAAGGACTCGCCCCCAACAACTGCTGGCGAATGGGATCGCAGCGCTCTATAAAGTGATCCACCGTCATATTATCGCGGGGTCGCAACCAGCGATAGCTATAGCCGTAAAACAGCGTACGCCGTGGCGAATCCCAATAATTGGTACTGCTCGAATGCCAGATACGCCGATCAAAAATAACCGCACTACCTTTCGGCACACACACCTGCATACCGCCCTCGGGCATTTCTGAGCGACTCTCGCCCGGAAACACATTGCCCAGATGCGAACCGGGAACCACAACAAAATTCCCGCGACCAGGCTCTGATGCATCCGTCAAAAAGAACGCCACCTTCAGCGAAATCCTCGGACGCGGACTCGTCTCAATATCGAGATTGAGACGACCGCTATCCTGGTGAAACCCAAGCCCCGGACCATCCTTCTCAAGCGACTTTCCAGGACCAACAGGAGGCGTCACAATCATGTGAGAATGATAGAGCTGAATATTCCAATTCAGCAACCCCCATACCTTCGGAAATGTCTTGTACCAATCGAGCAATTCCAAAAACAAATCGTCCTGACCGATAAAATCCAGCATATTGGACCGCTTATCTGGCCCCATGCCCTCTCGCTCTCGATGCGCGCCATCCACACGATCTACAACAGGAACCAACTCATCCACCAGATCTTCTGGCAACACATTCTCGAGAACAAAAAACCCATCGCGTTCAAACTTCAACCGCTCCTCTTCGGTCACGCAATAATCCAAACATCTCGCGTCCATAAC
Organism: Candidatus Latescibacterota bacterium; assembly: GCA_021295695.1. Classification (GTDB taxonomy): domain Bacteria; phylum Latescibacterota; class UBA2968; order UBA2968; family UBA2968; genus VXRD01. Next base: position 1,876 of record JAGWBW010000262.1, on the reverse strand, counting down.
AACACGCTCCTCTTTTCAAAACTCCGTGTGAACGGGAAACCCCTCTCCCTATTCTCCCACACCTGCGCATCAATTCATACAACCTCCTCTTCAAGCTCTGCCAGCCGCGCCTTCTGCTCCACCAGCATGCGCTCTCGTTCGCGGCGAAACTCCGTATAATACCGCTCTCGTTCACCAGTAATACGGTAATCCAATCGGTCGGCATCCAGCACCCGCAACACAACTCTCTCCACCAGTGAAAAATCATCTGGATCCTCGCGGCAACCGGCGGATTCGTAATAAAACGCGGACGCCCCGAAGGATTTGGCGCGGCAGAATGCAACATATACGGATGAATGAGATACACATCGCCCGCATTACCCGTCGCCTCGACAAATTCCTCACATCCCTCAATCATCTTCCCAAACGAACCCGGTTCCAGACCCTCGGGATGATCGTACAAAAACCGCGCAACTTTTGGAACCGAATCCGGCGCCAGATACGTACCGCCGCTATTTGGCAACACATCATCCCAAACAACCACCGTCAACAGACCCTGCTCTGGACTATCCAAAAAATGCCGAAAAAAATTCCCATCCTTGTGCCATCCCCCGCGCTTTGCCGACGGAACCCGGGGATCATCGGCATCTTTGTGAAAATTAATAATAAACCCATCCCCCCACGAAGGCTCACCCTCAATACGCTCTGCCCCGCCCATCACATCGCATATCCCATCCCA
>JAGWBW010000262.1:0-1101 GCA_021295695.1 Candidatus Latescibacterota bacterium | reverse complement strand
CTATCATACCCCAATCGCAGATATGCCAGATCGAGCCAATCCTGAATCTCTGCCTTCTCAAAACACCCCTCTATCTTCACATACCCCTTCTCGACAAAATGCGCTGCCTGCGCGTCTGTCAATACCTTGAACGCCACATCAACCTCCTTTACTCAACTTCCAGATGCTTAAAAAAGAATGTTCGCATCGCCTGATTCGCATTCCCCGGCGGTGGCGACCCCATCTTCGGCAAATACATTTCCACTTCAACACCAGCTTCATCGCACCGCTCCTTAATCGCAATTGAATGTTTGGGATGATGAACATAATGACCGCGATTTTTTGGGGGGCCACCCTCGCGATGACAAAATAAAAATACAGGTGGATCATCTTTTGTAATCAACCCGCGCATATCCACATCCGCCCGAATCTGTTTGCCCTTTTCGGTCTCCGCTTCATCAAACGTAGCCAGACCGTAAAACGAGACATCCCTGGAATAAAAATTCTCAGCAGGCAAACCGAGCACAGACTCCCATTGAAAAAAATCATAGGAAAACTGACCATTGAGAGACCCCGCCGCTACAATGCGTGAAGACTGACGAAGCACGGGATCTTCACTATCGGGATCAGCCAGATCATCGTGAAACGCCAGCCACATCGAAGTCCCCGCACCGGCAGAGCCACCATAAGAAGCGATGCGTTTGGGATCGACATGCCACGCCTCGGCATTGTATCTGATAAACTGCACCGCACGCGCTGCATCGCGCAAAATATCCTGAATGGGCGCAGTATTTTTAAACCTGTAGTTAATCGCCGCAAATGAAACGCCCTTTTCCAAACACGCTTCGACAACCACATTGCCGCGAACATTCCTTTTATCACCGCTGGCAAACCCACCCCCGTGAATAAAAATCAGAACAGGTGCAGGCGCGTCCGACTCTGCCCTCCAGAAATCCAGCACATTGCGCTCATAAGGTCCATAAGCCACATTCTCCAGCGTGGGCGGCGTCCCTTTTCGCTCAGCATCCTGAGCATATACACCTGTTGCCCCGATCAAAATAACGCATAAAAACCATCTCCTAACACGCATAGCCTCCTCCTCTTTCTAAATCTCAACCGTCC
>JAGWBW010000045.1 GCA_021295695.1 Candidatus Latescibacterota bacterium | reverse complement strand
GGTGCAGCGGCATTGCAGCCTCTCAGAGATCCCTTTGTTGAAAAAATTCAGGTAGAAATTCGCCTCTTGCTCTCTTCACCCAAATTTCTCGATGCCATCCAGAGAGGGCTGAATACCGCGAGTCATACGGACGAAATGATCGACAGGGTTGATGCTATTGTTATGCAGCGTCTAAACGAGTTGACGCCCGAAATGGTTAAGACCATTGTCCAGGACATGATTCGCAAACATCTGGGCTGGCTGGTTGTTTGGGGCGGGGTTTTTGGTGGTTTTATTGGTTTGATCACCAGTTTTTTTTATCAGACAATATGATGGCGTATCACCATTTCTCTACAAATGTTTTTACCTCGCCGAGTTTTTCTTTTTTTTCAGACGCCCACGCGCGCAAAGAGGTCGCCATATCTGCATCGTTCTCTTCGCTATCTGCCCATTGTGTTACAAAGGTCAACAATCGCGCAGCGTGGGGGCGGTTTAGTGCGGCCAATACCCCATACGCTTTTTTCATTTTTTCCACCTGTCCCATGATCAAATACGCTTCTGCGCGATATTCAATGGCTTCTGCGTAGTTAGGATTTAATGTCAAAGCGCGGTTGTACGCTGCCATTGCTCCGTCCATATCTCCGGTTTTGCGCTTGACATATCCCAAACTGCTGAATGCCTGGTAATAGGTTGAGTCTTGCTCGGTCGCTTTTGCAAATTCTCCCAGTGCGCGATTGTACAGGTCCTGGATAAACCGCGCATACTTTTCTCGATCTTCGCCTTCTATGCCCGACATTTTTTCTTCATAGACCCAGGCTGCATCCCGGTGGCGCAAGCCTTCTTTATGGTGGCGGATAGCGGCTTCGTTTTGGCCTTCCTTGGGTTTGCGAGGTGCGGGTTTGCTCGGCGCAGCCAATACGCTGTTGCTAAGAGTCAAAATAAGAATTAACATCCATTGTATTTTCATGCCAAAAGCTCCTTTTTTTATTGTCTAACGACCTGTGCAGATGCCCGAATAGCGCCTGCAAGTTCATCGATCTTTTCTTTGTCGTTGTCCGGGTGCATGCCAATGAGTACTGCGCGGCTCAAGATATCCAGTGACTCAGGACACATATCCATTGAATATTCGATATTTAATGCCTTATTTTGCGGCAGATTAAATGGGTCGAGCGCGGGATGGTGTGCGCCTTGCTTTCGCATAATGGGATCCCATCGCGTGTAAACATGTCGTCCGGTATCGATGGGCAAAAAAGCGCGTCCTTTTAATTCTGATATCCGTTTGGCAAAGGTGCGCGCATTTTCTTCGGAACTGAAAATAAAGCCGACATGGGTACCGCATTCGCAATCCGGGCAGTTGTTTGTAATGGATGTCAGGCCCGCGTCTTCGCCCACTCTTGTCAGAGTCCGTTTGTGGCCGCGCATGCGATCCAGCATTTCGTCGATGCGCTCGAGTTGTGCGTTGAGAATGGCACCTGAGATTTCCGTGGCTCTGAAATTCAATCCGGCAAATTGTTCATCTGGACGGTGCTCGTCGGGATTCCAGTAATAAGAACAGCAATCTGCGGCCACTGACCCGCGTCGAAACACCGACTCATCGGCAGAGACAAACGCGCCGCCTTCGCCGCTGGTCATGTTTTTGAAATAGTTAAAGCTGAATGCCCCGGCATGCCCGATAGAACCGAGTTCGCGCCCTTTGTATCCACCGCCCACGGCCTGGCAGGCATCTTCTAATACTTTTATCCCGTGTTTTTCTGCAATGTCCATCAGTGCGTCCATATTACAGGGCAATCCCCACATATGCACGGGAATGATGGCTTTTGTATGCGGGGCAATTTTTCGCTCGACGTCTTCGGGCGAGAGGGTGATTGATTCATCTACTTCGGCAATAATGGGCATGGCACCTGCGGCAACAACGGCGAGTGCAGTCGCCATATAGGTACACGATGGCACGATGACCGAATCGCCCGGTCCCACTTTCAGGCCAATGAGAGCGCAATAAAGCGATGTCGTGCCACTTGTGGTCATTCGCACCTGCACACCGCCCAATCGCTTTCCCCAATCTGCTTCAAATTGATCGCATTCGCCAGCCTTTCCATAGCGAAAAATTTCACCGCTATCCAGAAGGGTTTCCACGCGCTTGCTTTCGGGTTGTCCGATACGATACATAAGAGTCTCCTAATCTACAAGTTTAAGTCTTGTCCATTTTCGCACAGAATTGATCATGTAGAGTGCCTCTGCGCGTTTCAGATCGTTCACTTTCAGCACCCGTTCTGTGAGTTTTCCCAGAGATATTAATTTAGCTCGAAAAGTTCCTCCCAGCAGGCCGCAGGAGATGGGAGGCGTTACATATAAACCATCCAATTTGGCGACGAGATTGCCAATGCTGCATTCTGTTGCTTCGCCGCGTTCGTTGATGAGAATGATTTCTTCACACATGGGATACATGTCCAATCGAGAGGTATAGGGTTCGCGGCGCGTAGTTTTGTGGAATAATAGGGGATCGCGGCTGGCAACTGGAAGCGGTGAGATACAGGCGGAAAGTGCGCGCTTTTGCGATGTGTTTTTCAGTGGTGCAATTTCGACCTGTACACAACCATTGCGCGATAAGACAAGGCGTACCCGGTGTGGTGATTTGCCCAGATTCGATACAGCATTTTTGAGCGCGGATAGGACGCTTGACCGATCAAAAGCAAATCCAAAATACCGCGCGGACGCTTCTATCCGACCTATATGACGATTTAGCAAAAAGAACCCGTTTTTGCCATCGTATCGCAGGGTTTCAAACAAGTCAAAAGCGGGTTGTTGAGCGGCGAGCAGACGCGCTTTGGTCAAACATTCTTCATACTCGCCATCACTTGAAGAATCGCTGGTTATGCCACTGCCGACGCCAAATTCTGCAATGCCCGTTTTGCGGTCAATGCAGGCTGTGCGAATTGCCACATTAAAGGCCATGTCACCTCCTGGCGAGAGGTATCCAATACTTCCGGTATAAATTCCCCGCGCGGCTTGCTCCACTTCTTTGATAATTTCCATTGTACGCACTTTTGGCGCGCCGGTCACAGAGCCGCACGGAAAGAGTGCGGTCACCAATTCGCGCAATCTCACGTCGTGACGCACGCGCGATGTTACGGTTGAGGTCATCTGCAATAGTGTTTCGTAATGCTCGACATGCCACAGTGCTGGCACTTTCACGCTGCCAGCTTTTGATATGCGCCCTAAATCGTTGCGCAACAGATCGACGATCATCACATTTTCTGCGCGGTCTTTCTCGGATTTTTGAAGCTGCTTTGCACGCGCTTTGTCTTCTTTCCACCATCTTCCTCGAGGTGCTGTACCTTTCATCGGACATGTGGTTAGTGTGCCGTTTTTCAACGCAAAAAACAATTCGGGTGAAGCCGATAGGATTTGAAATCGCCCGATATCCAAATACGCCGCATAATCCGTGCGTTGCGCCCGGCAGAGATCGCGGTAAAGGCTCAGGCTATTGCCCGAAAAATTTGCCCGCAGACGAAAGGAATAATTAACCTGATAGGTATCGCCGGCAATGATGAGGTCTCGAATGCGATTCAGGGCGGTATCGTAAGCAGAGCGCGAAATAGAGGGACGCCACGCGCCCAGATCGTAGTTTCTACCATTCGGTGTTCCGGCAGGGATATTTTCTCGATGCCGAAACAGGCCGAACCACATGAGTGGAAAATCTCCCGGTACGTGCGTTTTTAAAACGGGATCCAAACCCGATGCGGCTTCATAAGAGAAAAATCCCGCTGCGTGTAATCCCGAATGGACCGCTCGTTCAATGCGGTCGAGGGCGGGGCCAACGTCTTGGGGATGCGAAACGCAGATGGTATCGCACGGGTCGCAAAAACGAAAACTCGCACCTTTGCGGTGCGATTGAAATAAAACGATGGGGTCTGACATAAAAAATTACGCGACGGCTTTTGGAACCACTGCGCCTTTGCCAAAGACACGGGTGAAGGTGCTGCCGCGCAATGAGCGCGTGTCACCGTGCATATAACACACGCTGAATGCACGTCGCGCTATATCTGTCTTATTCACACCCGAACTGTGTAGCATCCAGTTGTGGAGCAAAACCGAGTCGCCGGCTTCTAATATCAAATCTATTGGTTCGTATTGGGATACAATGGTCTCGATGTGCTCTTCGGTTAAAAATCCGGAGCCTTGTTCGGGATTGATCAATTTGCGATGCGATCCGGGGATAATTTTCACACAGCCGTTCTCAACAGATGTGGGATCCAGAGCCGTCCATATTGTGATTTGGGGATCGAGGGTTAGATCGGTCCAGCGATCCTGATGCCATACCAGCGGGGTGCCATCGTGCACGGGTTTGTTCATAAACATTGCCCGAAAACAATCTACGGGCGTATTTTTGCCATAAATGTGTTCGCAGATTTCTCGAAACTGCGGTTTTTGCAAAAAGGAGAGAAAGAGGGGGTCCAATTCCAAATTTTGTATTTTGCGGTACCCCAGGGTCGCGTATTTATGTCCTTTGCTCTGCGGGCCGGGTTTTCCATTGTTTTCGGGGTCGGAATCCAGTTGCATCATCACATGATCGTAGTCAATGGACGCCGTGCCCAGCATGATTTCATCTATCCGTCGCTGTAATGCCTCCAGTTCCCCATCGTCCATCACATTGCCCAGGTGAAGGTACCCCTGCGCTTCAAATGTTGCCCACTGGGCTTGAGAAATGTACTGCCCCATGCTAACTCCTTTGAGTTTTGTAACCTATCCTAAAGTCCTGTAAAAAAATAAAAGCGCGCCGAAGCGAGCACCCGCACCGCACGCACGCGATCTGATCGATTGCCTTCGATAGCTTTGTAGCCGCCAATAACAGCGGCAAAATCCAGGGTTATAGCCTTTTCCAATTCGGCACCAAAACCGAGTGTCCACGCATTGCGGTCTGTCTCAATTTGAATTTCTGGAACACTGCCACCTCCCACATAGCGAACCGGGTCGCGGTAGTATCCGCCTCTAAACGCGAGGCCCCAATGCGAAATGGCATATTCACATCCCAAATGCAATCGCGCTGCGCTGCGATATTGCCGTCGGAAATCATCGACATTGGGTGGAATATTTAGTGGCAAAGCCTCGTAAGTCACTTCTTGCACATCGCCGTAATGCACGTCACCGCTCACCGTCAATCCGCCCGACGACCACCCAATTCCCATCCCAAAAGTCAGGGGTTGACGAATCTCATATGCGTCCGAAAAAGATTCGCGTGGATAGGTATCTGTGCGGTCTTCAAACTCATCTTCAAATTCATCTGACAACTCAGCCGATACGCGCAAGGGCGTGGTGGCTGCTGCTACAAGGCCAAATTGGAAGCCCGTGGGATGCGAATACCGAATACCGCCTTGCACACCCCATGCGGAGTAGCTTTCCTCAGATTCAAAACGCTGGAAAATGCGGACGGTGTCGGCGTGTACTCGCTGCACATCTTCAAGGGTCAATTCCTGCAAAAAGCGATTGGTTCCCCCCCAGCGAAACAATGAGATCCCCGCCGACAAACGCGGCATCAGATCAATTGCAGCCCCCAATGTCCACGCACCGAGAGCACCTTTGTCTTCTGAAAATCCCGCTTTATCAAAATTGACGATGGTATCATACGCATTGATCTGTAATCCCCCGTCAAAATTTTGGTTGCGCCCAAAGCCCGCGGCAAAGACCAGACTTCCGCGATATACGGGGACGGGATAAACAAAGCCCAGGGATGCAATCCGCGTACTGCGCAATTCGAGTGCCGAAGATCGATCAAAAAATTGTGATATGTTGCGAAAGCGGTCGTGTGAAACACCCCAGTTTACAGTTCCTTGCTCGACCCGCGCCAATCCCGCGGGGTTCCAGAACAGACCAGAAAAATCATCGGATACGGAAATATAAGCACCGCCCATGCCCATGGCGCGGGCACCAATGCCAGAAAAGCTATCGAGAGCGACTTCTTGTGCAGGGATAGATACCGCGATGAAGCAAAGTACAAATGTCGGGATACAGAGATGTTTTGGCATTATCTCATTCCCCCTCTGCGGCGCTTCGTCGAGCGTTTTTCCTCACGGGTTTCAGACTTTTCTTCTTTTTTTTCCGATTTTTCTGCTGATTGTGTTTTGGTACTGCGCGGTTTTTCAGGCTGCTGTGTTGTAGGTGTGCTTTCTGTTGTGGTACTACCCGACCGAACTGTACTGGCCGAGGCGGGGGCACCACGTACGCCGGTGTACCTGATATGGGGACGCGGATTGACCTGTTCGCGTGCTATCTGGGGTCTTACTGCTGGCGTTGGCGCATATACAATATGAGGCACCAAAATCCTCGGCGACCATCCCCGCCACCACGGGTCATGCACACTTGCCCAACACGAATATTCCCAGATGAGGCGATGCCTGTTCCACACTGGATATCGCCGATAGGGTCTGTACGGGCGATATGGATTGTACGAACCATAAAATGGCAGAGGAGAAGGATTGTAGTAATTGTGATAGTAATATTCAAACCGCTGTACAGAATTCTCTGAAGGCGAGACAGGGGATTCAGCGGGTTGTTCACGATGAACGCGCGGTGCCCGAAGCTGCGTATAACATCCGGCAAAAGCGATGAGACAGGTCAGTATAATGCAGATGCGCGATGCCATGGCTAACCTCCAGATGTACGATGTGAGAGGGCTCTACCAGTCCCCAGCCTTTTATTTCTAAAAAATAGGGTAATTTTACAGTTTACACAATCCCTAACAACTGAATCAGGTTTTGACCGAGAATCAACTGTACGCCAGCGACAAAAAGAATTGAATAGACGACTATATTAAACCAGCGGTCTGTAAAACGCTTATTAAAAAAAATGCCCAATCTCACGCCCGCATAACTCAATGGTGCAAGGATCGCAATTGCGACGAGATGTTCTGCCCGCAAAATATCCAATCCCACGTAGGGAATTAATTTTATCTGATTGATCGCGGCAAAAAGAATCACAGTCGTTCCCACAAAGAGGTTGCGGGGCAATTGTTGGGGAAGCAAATAGATGGTTGTGGGGGGGCCACCAGCATGTGCGATGGTCGATGTAAAGCCCGCTACAGCGCCCATAAAAACGCCTTCTGCGCTGTGTGGGTGCCGCTTTGTAAGTGCACCCGTGATCATTGCACGCAAAGCCTGGAATACGACAAAAAACAAACTCAATATTCCCAAACCGATTTGCAATACGCGTTCATTCGTGCTGAAGTATCCAAAGAATAATGCTCCTATACCGATCCCGATTGCAGCACCGGGCAAGAGCAATTTTACACTGCGCCGATGAAAATGCTTGCGGTAGTGTGCAACGGCAAATACGTCACAAACCATTAAGAGTGGTAACAAAATCGCCGCTGAATCTGCTACGGGAATGACAAGAGCCATGAGTGGCGTCGCCAAAATACCAACGCCCCCGCCAAACCCGGCTTTGGCTATACCGACAAAAATCACAGAAATGACAGCCAAAATCCAGAAAACCATCGGATAATCAGGTAGCACAATATCTCCTATTTTATTTGGAACCTGGAACTATAAGTAAATAGAAAGCGTCCCAAAATGTAATTAAATCAGATTGACAGCCTCGACAGTCAAATGTATCATACGTATTCTTAGAAAAAGGAAATATTATGAAATATACCGCAATTGCGTTATCCCTCACACTGCTTTTGGCTGCCCCATTGCTCGATGCCCAGGAAACAAAGTCGGCTGATTTTGATGGTAATGGCACCGTTGATTTTACTGATTTTCTGACGTTTGTTCAGGGTTTTGGCAAATCCGCTGGACAGGCTGATTTCAATGAAAAACTTGATCTCGACGGCAATGGCACAATCGACTTTTCAGATTTCCTTCTTTTTGTCAGTGCCTTTGGCAAGTCTTCAGGTCCGACGACGCCACCTGCTGAATCCGAGCCTCGTTTTCTTTATATTAGCGATTTGATTGGCAGTATCCAGGTTATCGATACCTCAACCAATTTGCTCGATCCCAGCCGAATGCTTGCCGTCTCTTTTCCGCGGGGTATCGCGTTTTCCAATATCAACAAGCGGCTTTATGTGGCAGCTACCGATACCTTTCACGCATTTACTGCAGATGGAACGCCCGAATTTCAACTCTCACTCGAAATGCCAGTCGCGCCCGGCGGAGCATTCATAGGTCGGGGCGGGTTTCGCGTTGTGCTTTCACCCAATCACCAGTTTGCTTATGTCACCGAAGAATCTGGTGCGGCAGTTGAGGTCTTTGATGTACTTGCAGGGCAGTCCCTGGATATCATTGATGTTCCACCCGCGCCCAGTGGTATTGCCATCTCACCCGATGGCACGCGCCTCTACGTTGGGCATGGCTATGAGACCAATGCTGTATCTGTTATTGATACGGGTATTCCAGCTTTGATTGACAGCATTCCTGTAGGCCAAACTATCAGTCGATTGGCTGCCTCGCCAGATGGACAAACGCTTTATCTCAATAACACTCGTGCGGGCCGCATACTCAAAGTCAATACCAGCACCAAAGCGATTGCTGATAGCCTCTCAGTCGGCCAGGCCAATGATCTGGGTATTGAAATCCGCGATATCGCGCTTTCTGCCGATGGCACGCGCCTTGTCGCATCTCTCAGTCGCCTTTTTTTGGGCTTTGATGCGTTGGGCAATTCCGTTCCTGCGTTTTGGGGCGGTATTGTGGTCATTGATACACAGACCTGGGAGCAAACAGCCGAAATTTTTGTCGGTGAAAGCGTGGCCAGCATCGGCCTCACCCCCGACGGTAAGACGGTGTATGTCGCCGGTGTCGAAAGACTCGACGCTTTTGCTACAACGGGTAATTTACAGGTCTTTATTGTCGATCTCGAAGATAATAGAACCCTGGGTACCATCCGCGGCTTTAGTTTGCCAGTTGCCTTTTCCTTTGGCGCATCCAAACCCGCGATACCCAGGTTGCAAAGTCCAGAACTGATTATTTTTTAAAAGGAGGTACGATGCCTTTCATTAATGTCAAAATGCTCGAAGGCCGCACACACGAGCAAAAACGCGAACTCGCCAGAGCTATTACCGATGCGATGGTCAATATTTGTGATGCCAAAGCCGATGGCACGATGGTCGTTATTGAAGATATTCCTCGCGATCACTGGGCGAGAGGCGGCACGCTTCTTTCGGAGCAATAAGGGCAACAGCGGCGTGTGGTTCACAGAGACTTGACAGGATTTTGCACACTGCATATATTGGCGGTGTGCATTGTCATTTAACCTGCTGCCGGAACGCGCCGGTTGCATTGAGAAAGGAAGATTCCCATGACATTTAAGCGAGGACTTATTGTTGCTCTTGCACTGGCCTTTGCTGCGACGCCACTGTTCGTACAGTCTGCTGAGGCAAAAGTGACCAAAGGGCAGGCTTCTGTAGCCAAACGCTCGGGCAAATTGTATATCAACCAGCGCCAATACGATAAGGCACTGGAACAATATATCATCGCGGCAGAAGGACGCCCCGACGATTCCGAGGTGCAGTATTATTTAGGTTGGCTATACGGCCAGAAAGAGCTTTTTGAAGAGATGAATGATCACTATAATCTGGCAACAGACAAAAAGTGGAAAAAGAAAGTCGATAGCGATCGCAAAGAACTTTGGACGCGGTATTACAACATGGCCGTCAAGGGGATGAATGCTCAGAGATTCGATTTTGCTGTTGAGCAATTCGATCTCGCCATTACGATTAACCCCAATGAAGCCGACGCTTATGAGGGATTGGCTATTACGCATCTCAATACGGGCAATTCAGAAGCAGGTATTGAGATGTATCAAAAAGCAATTGAACTCAATCCCAAAAAAGCACAGTCTTTTTTCAATCTGGGCGGCGCGCTTATGAATGTCGGACGGGTTGAAGACGCACTTGATATGTTTAAAAAAGGCCACGCGATTGATCCCGAAGAAATCAATATTTTGCAGCATATGTCGATTGCTCAATATCGACTGGGCGACAAAGAAGGCGCGGCGGAATCAGCGGAAAAGGCACTGGCTATCGCAGGTGATGATCCCAAAATTTTGAATATTGCTGCAACCATTTATTTGCAGGCTGAAAATTTCGAGAAGTCTGCCGAAATTCTCGAAAAGGTGGTTGAGATACAGCCCGATAACATGGACGCGTTGTTCAACCTCGCTATCGCGTATAAGCAACTCGACAAAGGCGATAAAGCTCTTAATCTGTTTGCAAAAAGCGTTGAAGCAAATCCAACCGATATCGATTCGTGGTATCAACTTGGTCTGCTCGCAGACAAAATAGATGCTTACGACAAGGCTATTGAAGCCTTCAACAAAGTCACCGAACTGCAAGCCGACAATGCCAGGGCATGGGCTGCATTGTCTCGCGTTTATGCGCGCAAATCCGAAGTATCGGAAGGCGAAGTTGCCGCAGAATGTGTCAAAAAAGCAACCGAAGCATTTCAGATGTACGAAGCCCTTTCGAGTCAGAATCAGGAGTAGATGATCCATCGCTTCTCGGCTCATCACAATGGGTAATTAAAAAACAATTCAAACCCGAAAACCCCGTGCAAAAGTGCGGGGTTTTCTCCATACATTACCAGAAAGAGGAGTATCGATGTACCTGACAGATGAAAAAGTCGCCGTAATGGGCGCAGCAGGCGCCATTGGTTCCAACCTTGCGCAAACGCTTCTGTCTTCGGGCACGGCGTCTCGGGTGGCTATGTACGATCCTTTTGCGCCGGGGCTTGAAGGTGCTGCTGAGGAGGTCTATCACTGTGGTTTCCCCAATGCCGATGTTACGTGGACAACCGATGTTGCCGAAGCACTTGAAGACGCATCTTATGTTATTAGCTCGGGGGGCGCGCCGCGCAAAGAGGGCATGACACGCGAAGACTTGCGGCGCGATAATGCCGAAATTGCCAAACAACTCGGCCTCGATATCAAACAGTATTGTCCAAACTGTAAGTTTGTCGTCATTATTTTTAATCCCGCTGACATCACAGGGCTGACTACGCTGGTACATTCGGGCCTCGAGCCAGGGCGCGTGACGACCCTCGCCGCGCTCGATAGCACGCGCTTGCAAACCCGACTGGCACAACATTTTGATATTTTGCAAAGCAAAGTCACCGGTTGTCGCACGTACGGAGGGCACGGCGAACAGATGGCCGTGTTTATCGGTGGTATTCAGATTGACGGCACGTCTCTCACGGATATTCTCAATGGAGAAACGATCAATGGCGTTGGCATGAGTGCCGATGAATGGGCTGATGTTCAAGAACACGTACGCGGGGGCGGTGCTCGCATTATCGATCTGCGCGGGCGTTCTTCGTTTCAATCACCAGCACAACAAAGTGTTTTTATGCTGTGCGGCGTTCTGGGGGAGTCCTATGACTGGCCCTGTGGTGCATATCTCAATGCCGAGGGATTTGACAATATTATGATGGCTATGCCTGCGACCCTGTCTGCGTCGGGCGTGAATTGGTCTATGCCCGAAGGTACCGAAGACGATATCAATGCCCTGCGCGAATCCTATACCCATCTGACCGCGTTGCGAGACCAGACCATTGAAGACGGCATCTTGCCTCCGCTTTCTGAGTGGCGGGATAGCAATGTTCATCTTGGGTGAGAAAGTTAGAGGTTTATATGCCCTATACTCCTATTGGTAAATCCATACAGGTGCTCGACACGCCCGCGCTGCTCATTGATCTGGATAAGATGGAAGATAATATCGGGAAGATGGCGGCTCGATGTCGAGACAGCGGGTTGCACTGGCGGCCCCATGCGAAGGGGCATAAAACACCTGCTATTGCCCACAAACAACTGCGTGCAGGTGCTATTGGTATTACCTGTGCCAAACTCGGTGAAGCCGAAGTGCTTGCAGATGCCGGTATTTCGGATATACTTATCGCCAATCAAGTTGTTGGACGGGAAAAAGTCGCGCGTCTGGTCAATCTGCGCCGCCGCGCAGATGTTATGGTGGCGGTTGACGATCCCGTTCATATTCGCGCGATAAGCGATGCGGCCACAGATGTTGGCGTTGATGTGCGCGTGCTTATTGAGGTAGATGTTGGCATGAAACGCTGTGGCGTGCCGCCGGGTGCTCCAGCTCTTGCGCTGTCACGGCAGGCACATGCCGCACCCGGTGTGGTTTTTGCGGGGATTATGGGTTACGAGGGGCACGCGATGGCTCTGGATAATGCAGCCAAAGAAGCTGCATGCAGGAAGGCTGTGGGGGAATTGTCAAAGACGCGCAATCTTGTCGAGAATGCGGGGTTGGGCGTCGGTATTGTCAGTGCGGGCGGAACGGGCACGCTCGCGTTTACCCCTGATTTCCCCGGTATTACTGAGATACAGGCTGGCGGGGGCATTTTTATGGATACTTATTATCGCGATGGACTCCATGTTCGCGGTTTGGAACACGCGCTTTCCGTGCTTACCACGGTTATCAGTCGCGCGGCTCCCGATCGCGCAGTCGCCGATGCCGGGCGCAAGACAACGAGTAGTCATCCTTCATTGCCCGAGATCAAAGACCGAACAGATGTTGTGGTAACGGGCCTCGCGGCAGAACACGCTTTACTCAGTTTGACGAATAGCGATCTCAAAATTGGCGATAAAATTCAATTTATTTCCGGGTATTCCGACATGACCGTATTTTTGCACGATCAAATCTACGGCACGCGCAATGATCGCGTCGAAGTCGTGTGGGATATTCTCGCGCGCGGCAAAAAACAATGAGCCACTTTTTGCCTCTTTTTTTTTTCGCTTTCCTCTGGCCCTCAATCTCACTTGCCCAGACCGACTCAACATCTGTTCTTCACGCGCAGTGCCGCGATGCCGATACTGATGCAAGCCTGCCTTATGTGACCGTTGTTCTGCGCCGATCGGGCGAATTTCCCCGCGTTCATATTACCGATCTACACGGGCGTATTGAAATAGAAGGACTCGCGCCGGGAGTTATCCACATCCAGGCGCGTCTCCATGGTTATAACTCAGTCGATACGACGCTCGTGCTTTCGCACGGCCTGATCACCACCCTGCAGCTTTCCCTTTCTTCCGTCCCTATACTCCTGCGCGAGGAAACCCCCGTGCAGGATCTCTCTGCACCCGATCTGATCCGCCGCCTGATCGCGAGTACCCGCTTTGAATATTTCCACACGTATCACACAAATATGCATACTTACGCATTTGATGCGTATAGTAGCCAGAAGGTGATCAACCGCAAAACAGAAGAAATTGTTGCGGGTATTGAATATACGATCAAAGGCTATTACCAATCTCCCGATAGTCTCGCACAGCATATTACGGGCATACGCAATTGGGGCAAGTGGCGGTTGAGTGTTTCTCCGGGTCTCACGCAAAGCCCTGCACGGGGTATTGTTGATGATAAATCCTTTGAAATCGCGCTGCATCCCGTATCACCCGATGCGCTTGAACACTATCACTATGAACGCGTTTCCACGGTGCAAGTGGGCGATCTTCACGTTTCGCGCATTGGTGTGTCGCCGCGGCACGGGCACAAGCCGGGCCTGCTTGGCGATATATGGATCACCCGCGATGACTTTTCACTTGTGGGCTATGACCTGCGTCTCAATTTTTCCGCGCTCTTGCAATTGCGCGGCATAGATCACTGGCAGGTTTATCAGCAAAATACGCGATATCTCAACGATTACTGGTTGCCTGCGCGTCAAATTTTCACGATTAAGACACGCGATTATACCGCGCAAGCGACAACGCGTTGCTATCGCTATGATCTCAATACGGATTTGCCACCCGCCATTTTTGATACGCCGGAAATTGTGATTTTACCAGAGGCAACCACGCGAGATAGCACTTTTTGGGCTGCACACACAGCGGATCGAGATACCGCACATATCCGCATGAAAAGCGAACTTTTGCAAGGCAATCTACCTGCGGCATGGCAAAAGCTCGGTTTGGGCAGGAACAGGTGATCGCAGATGCCTATCCTTTTTTCAAATGTGCATTTTTCCCGCGATGTACGCCTCTATTTAATGGCCAATGCGCTGTTTGGTTTTGTCCTTTTTGGTGGTATTTATCCCCTTTTGTACAATCTTTATTTGTTGCGTCTGGGGTATAATACCCAATTTGTGGGGTTGGCCAATGCGACGGGGGCACTTTGTTTTGCCCTGTCCAGTTTGCCCAGTGGGATGCTGGGTGGGCGTTGGGGCAGTCGGTTTACGATGGTTGTTGGGATTTGTGTGTCTGTGGTGGGTTTTGGATTGCTTTCACAGGCGGAGTTGATTTCTTCCGGCAGCCCGCGCGATTATTTTATTTTAATATCTTATTCGCTCGGTGTGGTGGGTATTGCGCTGTTTATTGTGAATGGTACGCCTTATTTGATGGGTATTACTGGTCCGGTTGAGCGCGATCCGGTTTTTGCCATGCAGGCCGCGCTGATGCCATTTTCGGGTTTTGTCGGGAGTATGTTGGGGGGTGTTGTTCCGGATTATTTGGCGGATGTGCTCGGTGTTTCACTCGCGGAACCTGTTGTTTATCGCTATACGCTGTTTATTGGGGTGCTATGTCTGATTCCGGCGGTTTTCGCGCTGCTCGCCACGCAGGATGTTCGGGTTGATCACAAGCGGGAAGCGGGGGATAATAGTGGTGTGTCCAATGCGCCTGCGCTTCCGCTGGCCGCTATTGTTATTACCGCACTGATTTCCGTTCTCCACGTTGCAGGCGAAGCGGCTGCGCGGACATTTTTTAATGTTTATATGGATGAGGGACTCAATATCAGTCTCTCTCTTATCAGTGTGCAACTCGCCGCGGGACAGTTGCTCGCTGTTCCTGCGGCGCTGTCTCTTCCGTTTTTTTCTGCGCGTTTTGGCATTCGTCGCACGGTGGTTCTGGTAACGGTTGTTACGGCTCTTTTTTTGTTTTTTATGGGGCTGGTCTCAAATTGGATTGTTGCGGGTTTGTGCCTGATGGGGATTATGGCGATGGCTTCGATACGGCGTTCGGCTTTTGCCATTTTTCACCAGGAATTGGTGCCCGTGCGCTGGCGTACAGCGATGTCGGGTGCGACTGCTATGATGTCGGGGGTGGGCTATTCGGCAATGGCTCTGGGCGGTGGGTATATGATTCCTGTTGCGGGGTATTCGAGTCTTTTTCTCACCGGGGCAGTGCTCACGGGGATGGGGGCATTTCTGTTTTGGATTTGTTTTCGGAGGGGTAAAGATTGACAAATGATCAGGAGGTTGATGCGATGAATACGGAGAGACCCAATATTCTTTTTTTGCTTACCGATATGCAGCGCTATGATGCGCTGGGGTTTAATGGGAATGCGGTGTGTAAGACGCCTGCGATTGATCGCATTGCCAGAGAGGGTATGCGTTTTTGCCGGGCTTATACGCCCATTGCGCTTTGCTCTCCCGCGCGGGGGTCGCTGCTTACGGGGATGTTTCCGCACAATCACGGGCAGTTGTCGAATATGGGCAATTTTAATCGGGCTTTTGATTTGAATATTCTGGATAAGCCCGCTTATCCGCAGATTTTATCTGATGCGGGTTATAATGTTGGTTATGTGGGGAAGTGGCATTTGCCCAGGGAGGGCGATAGTGAGTTTTGGGGGTTTGATCCTTGGCATAGGACGCGTGATTGGAACCAGAGTGTGCGCGATGCGGGTTTTGATTGGGGGTATGCACAGGAAGTTCAGCGCATGGATTGGGGGGGTGACGCACCTTTTTGCGGTCGGTCGCAGTTGCCCGCCGAGTATATGCAGGAGCACTGGACTGCGGATAGGACGATTGATCTGATTGAAGAATTTTGTGAGGGCGATAAACCCTTTATGATTTGTAGCAGTTTTTTTGGACCGCATTTTCCCTATTGTGTGCCGGAGCCTTACGATGAGATGTACGATCCCGATACTGTGGAGCGCTGGATCAATTTCGACGAGCAGTTTGTCGATAAACCGAGTGTTCAGCAAAAGGAGATGCTCAGGTGGAATGGCAGTCATTTGACCTGGCCCGATTGGCAGAAGGTGATCGCGACGTATTGGGGGTATTGCACGTTTATTGATGATCAGGTGCAGCGCGTTCTGCATGTTTTAGAGGAAGCGGGGCAGCTGGACAATACGGTAATTGTGTACAGTTCGGATCACGGCGATATGTTGGGCAGTCACCGCTTGTTTAATAAGATGATGAATATGTACAACGAGACACACCAGATTCCATTGGCGATCCGTTGGCCGGGTGTTGTTGAACCCAGTAGTGTGTGCGATGATTTTGTGAGTCTGGTCGATATGATGCCGACGTTTCTCGATATGGCGGGTACGGATATTCCCGATAAGGTCGATGGGTGTTCTCTGCTGCCCTTACTGCGCGGGGAAACGCCATCGGATTGGCGGGAGGATATTTTTGCAGAGCATCACGGGTACGAGCCTGCGTTGTGTACGATTCGAATGGTACAGACCCAAAAGTGGAAGTATATCTACAATCCGTGTAGCGAGGATGAACTGTATGATCTGGAGAGTGATCCCGGGGAGTTGCACAATTTGGCGCCCAGGTTGGGATACAAGCATGTGCTCAGGCGTATGAAGGATCGCATGGTCAAATGGCTGAGGGATACAAATGATGGAATTGTGAATGATGGCGGCTGGCAGTCAAATTCTTACGATTTGTTTGTGTCAGGGCGAGAGCGTTGAGAATTGGCTTTCAGGTACTAAAAAAGGGTTACGTCAAGATGGCGTAACCCTTTCTGTTTTTCGGGATGTAAATTTTTAGTGGTCGTGATGATGGTCGTGAATACCAGAGGCGTATTCCGCTGTTCTGGCGTCCAGTTGTTCCCGGCTGATCAAGCCCCTATCAATG
>JAGWBW010000261.1 GCA_021295695.1 Candidatus Latescibacterota bacterium | reverse complement strand
TATGCAACTCGGAAAAATGATTATCAAATGAGAATTATTGTTATTTTTCGGCAAATGGCAAGAAAAACAGTTACGTAATGAAAAAAACAAAAAACAGGATAACTCCATAATTCCCCTACGAGGAGCCTCTGTCGTTCAGCCTGGTGCCTTCCTGAATCGCCAGCCATACATGATGCGCCCGTAGTAGTTGAACGAGCGCTTTGCTGCGGGATCGTCGAAGTGGTAATCCGTTCCGATCTGTCTTGCAGTGGCAAGCCCGGTGATGAGGCAGGTTTCCTGGTTATTGATCAACGTGTGAGCGCCGCAGTGCCACGTTCGTCTCTTTCCCTGAATAAAGCGGAATAAGTTGACGAGCAATGCAACCTGACGCACGTCATGGACAATGTGCTGAAACCGCTGCTTCTTGATAATTTTTCGTTCATCGATGGGAGTGATCGCGTTGTAGGTCACCAGACAAGGTTTATCAGACCGATTAGCCCAGGGCTGCTGATTGTGCATAATGTACGTGATTTCATAATTGTCCGGCTTCGCGCCGTACTGTTCGATATGATTGCTTCGCGTTGTCAAGGGCTTCACTTTGTTGTCGGGAAGGACTGAGGAGTCCCAGTGGACGACCGCAAGCTGATGGATCTCGCTGTCGTAACGTATCGACGAGAGAATATAGCGTTCAAGTCTGGTGGGTCTGTCGAGGATCTTCAGCGTCTGGTCCGCATTGCATGCAAAAACCACCTCGTCAAACGTCTCCCGCACACCGTCTTCGTCCTCAACCACAACGCAGGACGCCTGCCGATACACTTTTGAGACAGGCCGGTTGAGGTAGATCTTGTCCCGAAAGTTGGCCGACATGTTCTCGTAGATGCGCCGTGTTCCCTGGTCCCACGTCCACATGGGCGTAGCCTTTTCGATATCGAAGAATTCGAGATATCTCGAGAAAAGCGCTGCAGGCAGATCGAACACGTTCGTTGCCAGCACGAAATTGATGAACATGGGTTTCAGGATCTTGTACCTGAAGTCCCCTGAAAATCTTCCCAGATTCAGGACCGTCCCCATGCTGATGTAATTGAACGGGTTGAGGGCATTCAGCAACTTGGACCGGGAACGACTCAGCCAACCAAACCAATGCAGACGCCTCAAGACTCGTTGGAACTTCGCAATCTCGGACTGCAGTTGCTCCCTGATGTCGGAATCGAAATCGTGGGCGTAAACACCGTCTCCATACTTCACGCTGTAGCTGAATCTGGTGTCGATCAACTCAATGCCGAACTTTTCCATCAATAACAGGATATGGTTATAGACCGATGGGATACAAGCGGTTACGGAGACATCGAAAGGAATCAAACTGCCGTCATCTTGGGGCATATCGACAGTGATCTCATTGCCGCCAATCTGTTCCTGGGCCTCGAACAGTCGAAAATCAAATCGGTCCGGATGATGATGGAGCGCCCATGCGACACCCAGCCCTGAAACGCCTCCACCAACAATGGCAATTCGCCGTGGCATTGTCCCGGTCTCCCTGTTGCTTCTGCTGACACACACCATAAGCATCCCGATCTGATTCATAATAAATCATTGACTTTTATGAATCAATACAAACTTGCCCTGATGATCGCTAATGGTACCTCCTCCTGTTGGTGAGAAAATACCACGCTGATACCCAATGTCACAGCCTTTATACCGGTTCAACTATTGGGGCGCACCTCAAATAAAGAAGTCCAATACAATGGAAGTAAAGCCTCCAACCTCTCGGCACTATTCTACATATGCGTGAAATTTTCTTAACTCTGTTTGGTGTGAACCTTCCCCTTTTATTTTTTGGTGCGATAATGGTAATGGGGATGCCGCCGAAAGAAAGGGTGAAGTCTGCAATGTGGAACCTAATGAATCAACTCTCGCGGAACTAAAACAAAAGGCGGTAAGTACTCTGTCAAATAAGTTTATTAACATTACTGTAATGGCGTTTCATCTTGTCACGCGCATCACTTTTGGCAAAGGTCCACGCCACACCGCGTCGCTGCTGATTGCGTCGGGCAGCCCAAGCTAACACCTCGTCACGGATCTGGTCTATATCGGGTATGCGACGGGATAAACATTGTCTGACCAAAGCCGACAACTCAATCTCTGCCATATTGAGCCAACTGCCTTTCTTCGGCGTATAATGCCACTCGAAACGGTTGCTCAGCTCAAAGGCCTCATCGGCAGAGAAGACCTCATAGAAAGCCCCCGGCGTATGGGTGTTGAGATTGTCCTGAACAAGACGTATCTTTTCCACGTAAGGATAATAGCGTTTTACAAGCTGGTGCATAAACTGTGCATAATCAACCGCGGTTCTTCTTTTTCGCACTTCCACATAGCGCAACTTACGGTGGGGATCAAAGGCGAGGAAGACACAACAAGACCCGTTTTTGCCATATTCATAATGATAGCGTTTGGCCTTATTAGGTGACATGGGCAGGATCCCTCCGATGTCTTCAATCAGAAAACAGGGACGTTCATCAAAACAGATTAAGGGACAAAGTGGATCATAAGGCTGTTCATACTGGCAAAGCACATCTTCCATGCAGAAAAGATAAGACCCCGTGATCTTCCCAATACACCAGGACTGCGACAACCAAGGCTTCAGTTTGTTTTTTTTAACACACTTCGCACGCTTTCATGAGACAGGGTATCCATCACATCCATCTCAACGACTTTATCAGCAATCATACGCAAGGTCCAACTGCCAGCCCCTTCAGGCGGGTCTGAACAGGCAATCATGGTAATGTTGGCTTCTACGCGCGAATCAATTTCGACAGGACGACCAGAACGTGGCGCATCTTTGAGGAGATCAAGAATATGCTCATAATCGGTTTCATGGTATTTCTTACGCAGGGTGGAGACGGTTGGACGAGACGTGTGGAGTAAGTCCGCAATCTCCCTTATATTTTTGCCCGCATCGGATAAGAGCAAGATGCGTGCCCGGTTGATTTCTCGTGCGTTCTTATCGCCGCTGCTTACAAAGGCTTCAAGTGCTTCGCGTTCTTGTCTGCTCAGCACAACGGGGGGTAGGAACTTGCGACACATAGACAGACCTCCTGTTTGTGTTTTTAGGTAGTCTATGACATTCCAACCCATTTGGCAAATATCTTTTTTGACAGAGTAGTAAGTGCTGTTCATTTACAGCAAAAACTTACGACCTTAAAAAATGGTTGCTCCCCAGGGATTCGAATTTTATACAGATAGGCGCATGGGGATGTTATTTAGAAGGGTTAGAATGGGTTAAAAAGGGGTTGCGGCTGTGTCACCGTGCCAGTATTTTTTGAGAGTACTGAGCGAGATTACCAGAAAAAGTACTTAGAGAAGGAGTATATTTCCGGTGAAGCCGGACAGACACCCGCATATCTGTCCAGCAGGCAAAGTCTTG
>JAGWBW010000260.1 GCA_021295695.1 Candidatus Latescibacterota bacterium | reverse complement strand
TGAGCAGCGTGTACACACCCAGCGCATTGGACTTCATAAACTCCTCGGCACCCATAATGCTCCGATCCACATGGCTCTCCGCAGCAAAATTCACCACCAGATCAACCCGCTGCATCAGATCATTGACCAACCCGGCATCGCAAATATCTCCCCGTACAAATTCATACCGAGGACTATCCATAACATCCAGCAAATTGTCCAGATTACCCGCGTACGTCAGCTTGTCCAAATTGATAACGCGATAATCGCGATACGTATTGAGAACATATCGCACAAAATGGCTACCAATAAACCCGGCACCGCCTGTAATGAGCATTGTCTTCAAATTTTTCTCCGTTTATCTAAATGAGGGGTGTGGATAATTCGCTTGTTGTGGTACAACGACCTATAAAGTTTTTTTAATATTTTTCTTTTCATGCCGTCGGCGACTTCATTTTTTTGATTATACAGAGTGTGTAAAAACTCCCAATGCCATGCTGATTGGGCAGATTATCTTTTAGATGTGTCAATGATCAAGGCAAGGTCGTTGCAAATCCCCAGGTATCGGTGCTCCTGTCGAGAGGCCCTTTGAAAGTCTTTGAGATCCCGCAGTAAGAAGTGCCTCATCCGAGCGGCTAACACATTGGCTGATAGGCAAGACATAAAGGCTTTCAACCCACGGCGTCAACCATTTTGGACACACCGACTATGTTGATGGCGCGTTTGATATTGTAAGCAAGACTCATCAAAGAGAACTCGGCTTTGACCTTGTCAAGCCCTTTGACAAGAAAGTGGACATACCCATACCAAAACTTGAGGGTGCCGAAGGGATGCTCAACAATTTCTCGTCTCTTGTGGAGCAGTTGTGGGTTTTCTGCTATCCGTTTTGCCATCTCTTCCAGGATATGTTCATCAACCCACCGCGTCAGACAGCGTCCATTTTTGTTCGTCGTACATAAAGACTTCATCCTACACGTTTTACACGCCGATGTCGTATAATGTTTGTTGATGAAGGGTTGGGTAGCTGTTTTTTTTGGATAGGTTGCATTAAAAGCATGGCTGAGCACTTGCCCGGCAGGACATAAATAATGATCCTGTTGGGGATCATATATAAAGTCGTCTTTACTATATAAATAAGCCTCTACTTTTGCTGTTGGATGTGTCGGGTTTGGGCACATAAGGCTCAATACGTTCCTCAAGGCAGGCCTTGATCGTTTCGCCATTGTAATAGCCACGATCTGCAACAACGCGGAAGGCGTCCACATTCAGGACCGCTTTTGCACCGATACTGATTTTGCTCAACTGTGCCTTGTCATTGGCCTGATTGGTCACATCTTGTTCAACAATTAGGTGATGCTTATCGTCTGTGGCTGTCTGGACATTGTATCCCACTTTGGCTTGCGGACTCTTAGGCATCGCCCGACTGTCTGGATCAGTCAGAGAGACCTGATTTTCACCGCGCGCCTCAAGATCGTCCAACAAGTGCGTATAAGTCACTTTTCTCTCTTTCAGGCGTTGGATTTTCTCTTCCATAGACACAGCATCTTTTGAAGATGCGGAGGGCACCTTTGCATCTTGAGCATCTTGAGCATCTTGAGCATCTTGAGCATCTAATTCTTGAAGATATTGCTCAATCTTTTGTTACGTCATGTGTGACTTCAAGATCAGTGGTCATAAGAGCCCTGTCATTCTGAGCGGAGCGTAGCGGAGTCGAAGAATCTGCTGCCACAACAGTCTGCATGGGTAACAGATGCTTCGTCAGCCTATCGGCTTCCTCAGCATGACAGGGTGTAGTAGCACATTTATTTTAAAGTCACACATCACGTCTTTTGTTCTATTTTTTGAAGCCTTTTTTTTAGCTTGTCCTTGGTAAAATTGCGGTGCGGACTGTTGACAGCTTTGAATTTACTGCCATCAACTGCGATCAACTCGCCCCCAAAGAGTGACATCTGCCGACAAAGAACCGTGAAGGCGAGAAAGACTTCCTTAAAAGCTTTGGGGTTGTCTTTACGAAAATTGGCGATCGTTTTGTGATCTGGACAAAGCCTCCTGAGAAGCCACATCACTTCAACATTGCGATGCGTCTCACGCTCTAATTTGCGAGAAGATCGAATCTGATTGAGATAGCCATAGATGTAGAGCTTGAGCAAATCACGCGGATCATAAGGCCTACGGCCTGTCCAAGCAGGCTCAATGCGTTGAAAACCCAAGGCTTTCATATCCTGGTCATCAACGAAGACATCAATAAAACGTACCGGGTTTTCTTCGTCTATATAATCGTCTAAACGCTCGGGAAACAGGGTGGCTTGATCTCTTGATACACCGCGAATGACATCCATCTTATGCCGCCTTTTTGAAGAGAGACTGCTGATGACTTCATAAGGGTAAGCACGAACATGGATATAAGCAATCTATACTTACTTTTGACACACTCTGGCGCCCAAAAAAATGAAGCAAAAAAAGGGCACCCCTGCGGGGGGCTTGCACACCGCGAACCGTTCTTGTAGCAGTACACCAGGCTGTGGCCTTCAGAGTTGAGATGCCATAAGAACGTCCGCTGCGAAACGGACTCGCGCGCTGTGCCGGATGGCTTTGACTGATGGTGCTCTGGGATGGTTTTTTTATGATGGCTTATTTGAGTACACCGCCTCCGTGCCTTTTCGAACGCCCTCCAGTAAGTCTGCGGCGAGGTAATAATCCTCTATATCCTCAAGGCCGCGTTTGACAATCTCTCCAAGAAAGAAAGCCTTGCTGCGTCCTGTCCGCGCCACGTTGCTCGGCTTCGGGAGCCAGTTGAATAGTACTCGCCATATTGCCATCTCCTCTAAACGCCGTAAGATAGACACGATGCCGATCTGCTATCGCCATCATTTCATACACGTCTTCTTGCCGTTGGTTCAATATAAATTTTGAGCAACAGTAGCAAAGTGTCGAATGTTTATATGTTCGGGGATTTTTCAGCCATCTCAATAAGCAGGTTGTACGCGCAATGCGTCTGCCGGATCCCTTTGTCGGATTTGTTTGCTATAGGCCGTCTTGCGGCGTTGCCAAGTTTCGTAAATGCCTTCCACCGACTGAAATCCGTTCGGGTCTCGTCAAAATCGTCGTAGCGCAACAATTTTCCCGCCACTAAAATATCGTAAAAATCCTGGCTGAGAATTCCGTATTTTTCTTCGTAAAGCGTGAGTCGGCGTTCAAGCCGTTTCATTTCAAGGACGAGTTCGTAAAGATCCATTTGCCGCAATCCTGTGCTAAGTATCTCAAGTGTCTGCAACAAGCTGTCGAGCCTGTTGGTCCAGTCCCTTAATGGCACTCTGAATTGCGGTGACTTCGCGCTCTTCAAAATACGCCTCACCGCACTGATTACAGACCCAGGCTGGGACTGTGTCAAACATCAGGTGATAGCCTTCGCGGTCAACATGGAAAGGCGCATTCGAGCGTTTCATCTGCCCATGACAGTGGATGCAGTTCATTTTTATTTCCTTGTCCATAAGCTCCCACCAATCCTCCACCAGATCGCATTAATAAGCACCTAATCAACCAATCGTTGAACTGGAGGAGAAAGAATCTTCCTACCGCTCTCTTTCTGTCTCATCCATGCATCTTTCAGAATGCGATCAATGTCAAAATCCATAGACTTTGCCAGGGATTCTTTGATCCTTCTTGTCTCCTGGATAATCTCATCCCTGGTCTCTTTATCGTTTATTTTCTTCATCGCGGATTTCTAAAAAAGAATTAAGGATGTTCGGAGATATCGAACATCCTTTGATGATTAGCCATAATCAATTCAAACTGCTTAAAAAGAGTACGCGTTGGGTAGCGGCGCGTCGTACTCGTATTTCTTGTAAAGCCATTTCCCAAATCTTTTTCGTTTCACGATCTGCTTTGTAGTGCAGGATGGGCACATCAGGGCAGATCCGACGGATCGTACTGCCAGCCGCGCGAATTAGCGGTTCTACTAAGGATCTTGGCCTTCGTTTCTATCTGTTTCCTCGAAAACGCACTAAAATCAATCAAAGTGTGTTCTTGAAAGGTAGCAGGATCGGGCACTACGGGAAGTTCAAGGTTATGGCACTCTCCAACTGTAACAGCCAACACGCCTGTTGATGTATGACCCAAGTCCTGTGTATAGTGCTGCCAAGCCGCCTCCGCCGTAATTTGATCGCCATCATAGACGGACAGGCGTTTCTCATCCTTCTGTGTTGGCCGAAATGCTTGGGATGTTATGCGACCTTTCTGTATCCATGAGGGGTGAACTTGACGATAAAGCAACGTATTGGCGTTCATGCTCCGCCTTCCACCATTTTGCGAAGCTCCGCAACAACCCATGTCCAATCCTTGATGTCGTCCAGGGTCAATTTTCGTGCATCATCAGCATTGGTGCTCATGTCCAATCGATGCCATGCCCCCCGGCGAGTAACGAGATCTACTTCAAGACTGATTTCGTTCTCCGATAGAGACCACTCCGCTTGCACACCACCTTCGGGCGTCGGATAGAGGTATGGCAAAGGCAAATCATCGGGAAAATAGCGATCAAAACCTGCGGCTAACCAGTCCAATCCCTCCAGACTAGGAGCCACCCCTTCCCCTTCGAGCCAGCCGTCTTTCATGTCGCGAAACTCATCAAGACGGGCTGGGATGTCCAGCGGGTCAAGCAGACTAATATGCTCGAATAATTCTACGCCTACCAAACGGTTTTGTCGATCATATTTACCAATTCCCTTAAGGAGTACCCGTGTGTCCTCGCGATAGCCATTGAACGCCTTGAGAATTGTATCAATATGCGGATCGGGAATCGGGATAGTAAACGTGTGTCCATTTAGCAACTGCAACTTAAACGTCCTTTGGTCCTGGTCCGCTTCGGGTATCAGGCCGCGGAGAGCGACACTCTCGGTAATTTCTCCGTTTTTCTTGACTCTCGAAGACGCCAGAATCAGTTTGTGCCTTGTCTCCTGGGTCAACCGAACCGGTGTCGAATGCAGAGGAGTGTCAAACTCGATGCATTCGTCGGTGCGCAAGCTCCGACCAATCCGATTGAAGTATGCCAAATACTTTTCTGGCAAATGGCTTATAGTCAATCCGCCTTGATCTGCTGCCCCAATGGCTTTGACGATGGACTCACGGGCCTGCACAAGGTAAGGCACAAAGTAAGACCTATTTTGTCCAGACATCATTGAGGTCCGAGACGAGGTATCGAACAAACTGATTACTGGAACAGCGCTTCCCTTTTCTATACCGGAAAGTTTTAATTCAATACCTTTTGTGAAACCCTGCGGAAGACGTTGACGTTCAGGGTGTTCTTGGCGGAACCTCCACTTGGCGACCTCGATAAGCATCTCTTCAAGTACCGCCAGATCCTTGAGAATCTCCAAAGGAATGGTGCCTCCTTCGAAGCGTGCACCACACAATCGTGGTCGCAAGAATTCGACTCCATTCATAGCTTCTCCTCCTTCCGAAATTCCAGCAAGCCCGACCCATCAAGGACAATGGGCATTGGGCATTTTCGTTGCATTCAAAACACCTCAATCAACCAATTGGTTGGACGAAAAAAGAAAGAACATCCCTGCCACTTTTTCCCTGTGCCAGCCTTGCATCTTTCAGAAATCGTGTCGTTTGTGACATCCAGGATACGCGTGTCTCACGTCGTAACTAAAATAAGGAATGGCATACTACTATGCAAGGGGTCACTTCCGTATAGTGCGAACTCAATCGGCGTTGAGTCTTTCTATCGCATTCAGAAAGCCTCAATTCGCCAGATCCAGAATCGTCTCGTCCTCAATATTCAACAAGCGACCCACTTCGAGCAGTCGCCCCTGTGAAATTTCCTCGCGCCACCACGCTTCCAGAGCCAGCCAAAGAACCTGCCAATCCAACTCGTGATTTCGGGGCGTTTCATCTCCAAAATCCTCTACATCGGCATAAGCCCTAACAGCGCGCAAATAGCGGTTTGCCTCTTCGGTCTGATCAATAAGCGTTTCGGTTTGCTCAGCACTCAGAAGATTCAAACCGCGCAACCGCCAAACCGCTGCCGCATAGCTCACCCCAAAATGCCGGGCCAAAAGCGCCACATCCACATAGGTTATAGTCTGCGAACGCGCCGGACTGCGCAACGCACCCTGAATACCCTCTCCAGTCACAGCATTCTTGACATTATAAGCTCTTAAGGACTATATTCGGATATTGGACTGGGGGTTATT
>JAGWBW010000259.1 GCA_021295695.1 Candidatus Latescibacterota bacterium | reverse complement strand
ATCGCCGACTCAACAGAAAAAGACGGTGTCACAATCCGCTTTCCCTCCGCATCGTAATCCACGACAAAATTTACGCGGCAGCCCAGCATTGTACCGTCGTCCAGACCCAGGCCAACATGCGTATTATCCAGAGCGCGATAAGCCGATCGAATACGCCGTCCCTGTAATTCGGGGGGATACACAGACTTTGTCACAGACTTTGTGGTCATATCCACAAAATCAATCCCCGCTTCATGCACGACAAACATCACGGCCTGATAGGGATCCACCCCCGTACACAGAACGGACTGACGGTGCGAAAAATCAAAGGTATGCACCCTGGACACACTCGGCTTCAGAAAGAGGGGATAGGCCTCCATCAACACAAAAAGAAAAATGCCCAGCACCGACAGGATCACCCCGATGCCGCCAGCAGTGATCACCCACCGTCCAGCGCGATCCATCAGACGCGCGCCTGGTGTAATACCGGGCAATTGTCGCTTTGATGTTGGTTCCATAAGAAGTGTGAAGTGTGAAGTGTGAAGTGTGAAGTGTGATCCGCAGATGAAAAAGAGGGGCTGGAGGGTTGTACGGGCTAACCACTAACTACTGACTGCTAACCGCATAATAGTCTTTGAGAAGCTGTTTTAAAATTAATACCTGATGCTACGGATGTCCGACGTTTTGTCATGCTGAGCGTAGCCGAAGCATCTTTTCCACCTGAGTTGGTAAGAGATTCTTCGACTCCGCTACGCTACGCTCAGAATGACAGGGCAATAGAGCATAGCCAAGAAGGGGCAAAATGAGTTTCAAAACAGTCTCTGAGAAGGGTGATGAGGCAGTAGCCTTGGGGTGGTGTTGGGTGGACTGCTTACTTCTTACTTTCTTACTGTAACTTCTCAAGTTCTTCTTTAACCACCTGATAGGGCACCGGCATATAGCCATCTTTAACGACAATGAAAAAATGAACTTACAAAATTCTCTCACAAGAGGATCGAGGGGTTTATTGGGTGCCTTGTTGATGTACAAATACAAAAAACGCCCCAGAGGATAAGATCCATCTATCACATTTTCTATGGTGCCCTCTCTAAAGGGTTCGCCCGTTTCCAACGCCAGAGGTACGACGCGCACACCCGATGTCTTGTAACCAATGCCACTATAACCCATGCTGTACCTATCTTCGGCCACGCCCTGCACCACCGACGCAGACCCGGGCTGCTCTTTCACTTCATCTTTGAAATCGCCCTTAAACAGCGCGTGATCTTTGAAAAACCCATAAGTGCCCGACGCGGAATTGCGCCCGTAAAGGCTGAATGCGGCATTTTTCCAATCGCCATCCAAACCCAACTGCCCCCATCTCGCAATATTTTCCTTATACTCACCGCGTCGCGTCTTGGAAAAAATCGCATCTACCTGCTGCAAAGTCAACCCATTAATCGGGTTGTCTTTATTGACAAAAACAGCCAGTGCATCCAGCGAGGTGCGCAACAATGTTGGTGGATATCCGAAGCCTTCATCGGGCGTGACATCGGCCCGAACTGCGCGGTACCTTCAATCAGCGCGGGCGGTGCTGTGCTCGATCCCTTACCCTCAACCTGAATTGTTACATTGGGATAATACTTGCGGAACCCCTCCAGCCACAGCGTCATCAAATTATTCATCGTATCGGAGCCAATGCTGTTGGCACTTCCGGAAATTCCACTCACTTTTTGATACGCGGAAACAGGCGAATCTTGTTGTGCCTGAGCCGCAGCCGGTATCAAAACAGCCATACATGCAATCATACAAATAAATCTGGTCATTCAATCTCCCTTGGCGTAGTGTGATAGCATAAAAAAATAAACCTGTATCGCGTTACAATTATGTGACAAAAACACGACATCTATGTGATAATCAAAACTTAACATATAGCGTCAGCCGGGGAATCATCTCAATATCTACATCTGGCGCCTGAAAATTTGTGGCTATCACATTGGGCATAATGTGAATATCCTTTACCGGCTCAATGTCAAGCCCTCCGAGAAAGCAATATTCCCCATCGTCGTCAGACTTATCGTCTGGATCGAAGAAATCGCTGCGAACAAACACCTTTATCTTTTCGCTAAACTGTCCTGCGCCGAACAGTGAAAGCCCCCGCACCTGTGCGGTATGGTTGCGCCATTGCACAAATCCTTCCAATCCACCGTGAAAATTTTTCTTTTTTAATCCGATAAACGTAGCAAAAGTCGTGCGGTCTCGATTATCTGGGCGTTTTTCCCAATCTACATAAGTCGTCACATTCAGGGTACCAGGCTCAAAATGCAACAGACCGTAAATTTTTTTATAGTGATCTGACTCGGACTGCTGCCCACTGCCATTGGCCAGCATAATCTGGGCATTTAACTTTCCAGCTTCATCCAATCGCGCGCGATATGCAATGCCTATATCAGAGGGTCTTCTCGACCGAGCGATACCCCCAAACAGACTCCGATACGTTCCATGTTGGCGTACCCGACAGCCCCATATAGAGCGCATGGCCATTTTTGCGATAGCGCAAATACGCGTGCTTTACAAAAGGTTCTATTTTTTGATCACTATTAAATCCCGCATCTTTGGCTTCCAGCCGAACCCGTCCAGAAAAAGCATCACTCCACTTCAGGTCATGGGTGAGATAAATACGTCGAAACCGAAAGCCATTCTCTTCTTTTCCATTTCCTCTGACGATATAATAATCGGCAAACATAACACCCTGGAGCCTGGTATCTACAGCTTCACTCCGTCCCGCCAATACGAAACCCAAACACAACAGTATTCCCCAAATTGTTTTCCAAAGGCGCATGTGCTCTCCCTCCGAATTGGTGGATAAACGACGTTCTCCGCGACAAGACATCGCCCTAATGTTACAAATTAGCTCCAAACCGGTTACGCTTTGGTCACAGAATTGTGACAGTTGTGTTACAAATACGCCATTTCCCCATCCTCCAGGGATTTTTCCCACAAACTCAAACTTTTGACCTCTACATATCGCTAGCCCTCTTCATTGCGTTGTCGCAAAATCGTAACTCATTTGTAACTCTAACTCAACATAGTCAAACTAAATTCACACAAAATTATTTAGCCCGACTAATTCATGAATTTGCCAAAAATTTCCATAATTTTATTTTTTACAAATAGTTATGCAATTTAGACCAAAAATCTTTGTTTCGATGCAATAACTGGCAAGTCTAGTATTTACGCCAATTTCTCAGATTTTATGAATTCTTCGGGTTAGGGTAGTTTACACACGCCGAAAGGATACGTCGCATGAAAAGAATATTATTGCTCTTTTTTGCCCTTACTTTCACCAGCATTTCAATCCAGGCACAGGACATGGGTAAAATCCAGGGTGTTGTCGTGGATGCAGAAACAGGAGAACCGCTCATCGGCACCAACATCGTCATCAAAGATGAAACTGGCGTACCAATGTATGGCACCTCCACCGACCTCGATGGTCGCTTTGTCCTCACGGCACCAATAGGCATACACAACGTCGAATTTAGCTACATCTCCTACGCCACTAAAACAGTCACCGGCGTTGAAGTCAAAACCGACGACCCCGCATCACTCAATATATCACTACCCCCCGAAGCCATGCAGGCAGATGAAATAGTCGTCACGGCCAGAGCCGTACAAGACAGCGAAGTATCGATGCTTGGCATACAGCAAAAAGCACCCGTAGTCACGGACGGCATCAGCGCCGAATTGATGAGTCGCTCCTCGTCTTCCGATGCGGGCGACGCACTCAAGCGCGTAACGGGAATCACCATTGTAGATAAATTCGTGTACGTGCGCGGCCTGGGCGAACGCTACAGCAACACGCAGGTCAATGGCGCAGATATTCCCAGCCCCGAGCCAAACAAACGCGTTGTACCCATGGACATCTTCCCCGCTGGCCTTCTGGAAAATATCCAGGTATCCAAAACCTTCTCCCCCGATCAACCGGGAGATTTTTCAGGCGGCTCCGTACAGATCAAAACCCGCGATTTTCCCAGTGAATTTACATTTTCGGTTTCCACATCAGCCGGATATCACAGCCAAACCAGTTTCAAAGATATTCAGACCTACGATGGAGGCTCCTGGGACTTTTTGGGTGTGGATGACGGCACGCGTTCTCTGCCCGAACAGATCAAAACTCAAGCCGCTGAGGAACCAGTGCGCAAAAGTGGGCGTTTTACCCCAGAAATCGGATTTTCCTCTGAAGAAATCCAGCAATTTGGACAGGCCTTTGCCAACGTATGGCAGCCCAAAACCAGAAGCGCGCCGGTCAATCAGGGCTATAGCATCAGCATTGGCAATGCCATTGGCGGAAGCGAACGGGAACTCGGTTATGTATTCTCATTTACTTATGACAACAGCTTTAACAACAGAAGTGAAAACTGGAACTCCTTCCGCATAACTGCTGATGCATCGGGCGAACAAATACTCACGCCTTTTACCTCATATGAAGTAAACAGCACAACCAACAACATTCTATGGGGCCTATTGTTCAACAGCAGTCTGCGGATGTCTCCGCTCCACAAAATCAGCATAAAAACCCTCTTTAATCGCAACACCGACAACGAGGCGCGCACGTACACCGGTTACAATTCCGACCGGGGCACTGACTTGCGCGACTTCCGCTTGCGATTTGTCGAGCGCGGTATTTTCACGGGACAACTATCGGGGGAGCATCACATTTTCAATTCCAATATCGATTGGTTGTACAGTTTGTCCAAAGCCACGCGCGACGAACCCGATAACCGCGAAGTACTCTACGAAGACCGCAATGGCAATTGGACCTTTTTTGACATCACGCAAAGCGGCAGCCGCTTCTTCTTTGACCTTGTTGACAATGCCCAAAGTGGCAAAATTGATTGGACAATTCCCTTTGCGGGTTTCAATAGCCTCTCTTCTAAAATTAAACTGGGTGGAAAAACGCTCTCCAAAGACCGCACCTTTGACGCCCGCCGATTTCGCTTTGAACAATCCAGCGGCATCCAGCGACATATTGACCTGACACTCGACCCCGAAGAAATTTTTATTTCAGACAATATCGCGCCCGGCCGCTTTGAACTGCGCGAAACCACCCGCAATGTCGATAACTACAGTGCCTCACAGACCACCCGGGCAGCTTACGCGATGACCGACCTCCAGTTATCGGGCCAATGGCGTTTTGTAGGCGGGCTGCGCGTTGAGCAATCCAAACAGGAGCTTACATCCTTTGATCCTTTTAGCACAACTGTTGACCCTATCGAAGTGACCCTGGACAACACAGATCTCCTGCCCGGACTCAATCTGGTCTATAAGCTAAATGACCACACCAATTTCCGTACGGCTTATTCACGCACACTGGCGCGTCCGGATTTTCGCGAACTCGCGCCTTTTGAATTTACGGACTTTATCGGCGGGCGGGCAGTTTCTGGCAATCCCGAACTCCAGCGCAGTTCCATCGACAATTTTGATTTCCGATTCGAAATGTTTCCGCGCCTGGGCGAACTGGTGGCGATTAGTGCTTTCTACAAAAAATTCCACGATCCCATCGAGCAGATCATTCGCCCTACCGCACAACTCAGCGTCACATTTCAAAATGCCAAAGCAGCAACAAACTACGGTATCGAATTTGAATTTCGGCGCCGCCTCGACATACTATCCCCATCCCTTGAACCGCTATCCATCAACACCAATATCACACTGGTCAAATCGCAGATTGAAATCAATCCCGACATTGGTGTGCAGACATCCAACGAACGCGCGCTTCAGGGCCAATCTCCTTACGCAGTCAACGTAACCCTCGGCTACGACAAACTCAATCAAGAGTTTCAAGCCAACTTGCTCTACAATGTATTTGGCAGGCGGATCAGCGAAGTAGGCGCACAGGGGTTGCCCGATGTTTTTGAACAACCCCGGCATCAACTCGACTTCAATATGAAGAAAAAGTTCGGTCACTTCGCATTGAAGGTATCGACGAAAAACTTGCTCGACAGCAAAGTACTCTTTAAGCAAAAGGAAGGCGTTTTCCGAGAATACAAAATCGGGCGCTCCCTTTCGCTTGGCATAAGTTATGAATACTAATCCGCAGATGAACGCAGATAAACGCAGATAAACGAAGTATGCAACAAGAGATAGAATAGGTATGCTTTCTCCCCCTTTCTCCCGGGCGCAGGGTGGCAGGCATAGCCACCCTGTAAGGGAATTACCAGGGGAGAAATCCCAAATCAACACCAGCTGAGAGTTTCATCACCGAGCCAAAACAGATCATCGCATTTGGCGTAGTCGCGGGCACCATTTAGCACATTAAGGGTGACAGACAACAAGACAGGATAAGCCCTCATATCCTGTCTGTATCCTGTACCCCCATCGTTAATACCCGAATCTGCAAGGCTCATCACTTAAAATGAAAGGACACACTTGTGAGACGTTTTTACCGCGTATGCCTCATTCTGGGGTTAACATTTGGTCTGACAGATTTTGCCCATGCACAAACAGACCCGGCACAAGCTGACTTTGATGGCAATGGAATGGTTGAATTTGCCGACTTTCTCCAGTTTGTCGCTCTTTTCGGCAAGACTTCAGCAGACCCAGATTTTGATAGCAGGATGGACTTTGACGGCAATGGAGCGATTGATTTTCCAGACTTTCTCCAGTTTGTCTCTGTTTTCGGGCAATCATCCGGGATAACCCCTGC
>JAGWBW010000258.1:1051-4864 GCA_021295695.1 Candidatus Latescibacterota bacterium | reverse complement strand
ATGTCCGCTGCGAGACGGACTCACACGCTGTGCCTAATCGCTTTGATTGATGGCATTTTACGATAGTGCGTTTTGTGATGGCTTATCTAAATTAATGTGTAACATCAGTCACAAATCCAACAGGCACATTGAACCCAAAACAATGTGCCTGTTTTATTTTTAGTGTTCATTTTCGGACACCACTGTATCAAAATCGGACACTTATGACAAGGCACTCATGGCACGAATTTTCATAACTACTTGTAAAACATAGAAAAGTGACTTTGGCACAGAAATTGCTTACCTATTTCTCATACATTAACTCATTTTCCCGACCATTTTTTGAAAAAGGAATCTCACCAATGAATTGCAAAAAGTTATGGATTCCCACGAGATGGATGGCACTCCTCTTTTTGTTCTGTGGAAGTTGCGAAAAAAGTGCTGTTGAAAATCAGAACAATGTACTCGCCATCAAGACGCAAGCACAAGGAACCCATCTCTCATTGACTGATGCCATTACACTCGAACGCCCAGAGACAGGACCATTTCTTGGACGTGTCCGTACCATTACTGTTTTGGATGACTATATCATTATTGTAGATGAAAGTGTCAGAGTTTTTGACAAAGAGGGCAGCTATAAGTGGTCTATTGGCAGTCGAGGAGATGGAGAAGGTCAGTACAAGATACCGGGAGAGCCAGTGGTTATCCCCAATACCGGCCAAATTTTGATCTACGATGGAGGAACCGGGCAGACGCTTCGCTTCTCGATTAAAGGTGAATTTTTAGGGCAGTTGAAACTGCCGGAGAGGCGCTTTATTAATCGCATGGTGGTTTCTGAAGATCACAATCTCATTCATACTTATGTTGACAAAAACAAAAATGGTATGCTTTGCGTCACTCCCCTTGACACAGGTGAAGACATCGCCAGGTTCAAAGTCAGCGAGGCGAAATACAGTAACCTATTTTTTGGTTTAAAGCGTTCACAAGGGCTTGCTTATGACGAGACACGAAAAATTATATACTTTGCTCTCCCCTGGGAAGAGAAGGTTATGCGAATTGATCTGGCAGCACAGGAATTTCTCACGCCCATAACCATAAATCATCCCAAATTCATCAACCTCAAATTAAATGAAGGAGATGAACGTAAAAATATAATAGAATTATTCCAAAACAAGTTCAGCAGATTAGGCGGCATGTATCTCTTGTCTTCGGGCGATATATTGCTCAGGTACATGTTCGAGGATTCATCAATGAGTACCGCGCTTATACTTTTATCAGACCTGGACGTGGAGCCATCTGCCCAAGAACTAAAAAATAAACTGAGATACAATGTTTTCACTTCCCATGGAAAATCCATATATGCGTACTCATCTTCCGCTGATGGCGAGGATACGAATGGCAGGATTCGCGTCTATCGTCTAACGGAACCCGAGGAAGCCCCTACCGGCTAATGGTGTGAAAGTCAGCAAGTATCTCTTCATTGCAGAGGATAACTAATGATTGCCAATTATTTCCGAACATGGTTTCGCAATGTAATCAAGTATAGAACTTATGCCGCCATTAACCTGCTGGGTTTAGGAATCGGGATTGCCTGCTGCTATCTCTGCGTGCTTTATCTCCTCTATGATTGGAGTTTTGATAGATTTCACGAAAACCATCATCGCATATACGGCATTGCTGGAAAGGTAAAACACAGCAAAGGAATAATAGGGGGAAATATAGCGGGCACATGGGCTGAGACAGCTAGATTTCCTGTTGCACTGTCATCAATGGTATCTGCTGAGTTTCCTGAGATTGAGACCACGACCCGTGTAAGGTGTGTCATCGGGACAGCGACCTGGCAGGTAGGTACTCACAAAGAGTTTCTGCGGCCTATCCAGGAGATATTATTCGTCGATAGGAGTTTTGAGGAAATGTTTTCCTTTCCTCTTATTCGTGGAACTTTCTTTGCGCGTCCAGGGCAAGTCGTGATCACACGTAGATTCGCTCAGACACTTACCAACGATATTGACAGTTTGATTGGCAAAGTGTTATGGATGCGCGTTGCTTCTCGCAGGTTTTTGAGGGATCTAAAACCCATAGTAGCCCCTGTTGAAATAGGGGGCATCGTGGAAACCCCTCCCCGCAATTCGAGCCTGAATTTTGAGATCCTTTTGCCATTAAGTATGTCTTCAACCTTTCTCGATGAGAAAGAAGGAGAATGGGACTGGCGCTTTGAATCTACACATTACATAAGGTTGACAGACGAATCAGGTGTAGAGGCAGTAGAGAGAAAGCTCACGGCGTTCATGCAGAAACAATCCTCCTTCAACTCGCTATGGGATTTAGAGACCTTTCAGGCCAAACTGCAATCCATCACAGATTTGCACCATTATACTGGTCCGTTTATTGATGGTGTGTTTCG
This sequence comes from Candidatus Latescibacterota bacterium, assembly GCA_021295695.1. Lineage (GTDB taxonomy): Bacteria > Latescibacterota > UBA2968 > UBA2968 > UBA2968 > VXRD01. Next base: position 2,481 of record JAGWBW010000258.1, on the reverse strand, counting down.
CTACACGAATCCCTTATATGGATATATTCTCGGCGGTATCAGTATCCTCGTGCTGTCTGTCGCGTGTTTGAATTATGTACTCCTCTATGTGGGACGATTCAACTCGCGTGCCAAAGAATTGAGCTTACGACAAGTCTTTGGTGCTAACCGCCGGCATCTCATGCACCAGCTATTAGTCGAATGCTTTGGATACAGCATTTTGGCCTGCATCATAGGCATGGCAGTCGCAGAGTTGGCCTCAAGCCCCCTCGAAGGCATTTTACGAACCCCACTCATGTCCTCAACAGACCCCATTCAAACCGTGACCGTTCTCCTAGCATTGGCTTGTCTGATAGGTCTGGGCACAGCCCTTTACCCGGCAGCCTTCATGTCGTCTGTTTCCGCCGTCAGCGTTTTGAGCAAAACAGCAAAAGCTGTCAGATCTGGACCTTTCTTAAAGATATTGATGGCTATCCAGTCCGGTGTGACATTAGTATTTGTATTTTGCACAATCATTATCTTTGAACAGACTTTTTTCGTCATGAAGGCTGATCCGGGCTTTGAACCGGCGAACCTGGTCAGACTCAATACCACTGGATTGACAAAAAATGAGGTTGATCGTCTGCAAGCGTCTTTATCTGCATCTCCTCTCGTGATATCCTGCGTGCGGACGAACCTGCCGTTCGGATGGTCAAACGCAATTCTAATCAAAGACAGCAATGGCAAACTCATTGATAAGGTAACTTATTATCAAGTGAAGGGACCCTTTATCGAGACCGTTGGGTTGAAACTCTTACAGGGAAGAGCCTTACATCCCAATCCCATCCCGGGCGATGTGCTTGTGAATGAAGCCTTCCAGAAGCACCTGACATCGCCCCAACCTCTTGGACAGGTGATCACACAAACGGATACAAAATTCAGAAGACCCGTATTTGACCGCGATGTCAACGGTCACATCGTCGGTGTGGTTAAAAATTTTCACGTTCACCCACGATCATCACAATTGCCCCTGATGGTACAACAACTGAGCGACAAGACCTCGAAATATTGATTCGGATTCGAGAGGGCAGTGCCGAAGCATTTGGTGCGTATCTCAAGAGCCTATGGAAAGACCTCAAAACGGAGCAGCACCTGACGTTTTCTTATGTCGAAGATGAAAGACAACACTTTTACGCCAAAGAAATCAGTTGGAGCAAAATCGTCTCTGGCGCTGCCCTGTGTGCTGTCCTCATCGCGTCAATGGGTGCTCTGGGCATGATCTCCCTATCTGTGGCACGCAGAAGAAAGGAAATCGCCATCCGAAGGGTCATGGGTGCCGTGCCCTCAAAAATTGCCAGTGGGATTGTACTGAACTACGCGCTACCCGGGTTTGTAGCCGCCGTCATCGCGCTTCCGCTCTCCTATTTCTTCATGGACGAGTGGCTCTCGATATTTGCCTACCGCTTTCAATT
>JAGWBW010000258.1:0-1022 GCA_021295695.1 Candidatus Latescibacterota bacterium | reverse complement strand
CGCTCACAGGCGGTTTCTTACACGCGCTAAAGATCGCTTCCGAAAGCCCGAGTGCTGCCCTTCGAGAGGACTGATACACGAATATATACATGTTTTTTTGAGGGAGAATGGGAGGAAGGAATAATTTGGCCTACCATATTACACAAAAAAGAAATACTATGCAGAATCGCATCTCAATAATTTTTATTTTCATCGCGTTTGCGTTGACAGTTCACCCTCTGCCTACCAAACATATTTTTGCCCAGACAGAAGATGGTGAGGTACATATCCCGGATGTCAACCTGCGAGCGATGATTCTACAAACGATACATGCAAAGAGCCATGCCCCAGACACGATAATCACGCAGGCAGAAATGTCAAATTTAATTCGCCTTGAGGCATCAAATGCGAAGATCAGCGATTTGACCGGGCTGGAATATGCAACCGGTCTAAAACGGCTGCGTCTCAGCAGTAACAACATTTCTGATATTACACCGCTATCTGGATTGACCAACCTGACAGACCTGTGGCTTGACCACAATAGTATATCGGAAATCACACCACTAGCTGGATTAACCAGTCTGACACAGCTACGTCTTGACACCAACAGTATCTCGGATATCATACCGCTATCTGGCCTAAAAAATTTGACAGATCTACATCTTAGTAACAACCTCATCTCAAACATCGCACCATTATCTGGATTGACCAATCTAAGAATATTGCATCTTGACACCAACAGCATCTCAGACATCACGCCACTATCTAAATTGAACAACCTGACAGACCTGCCGCTCCACAACAACAGCATCTCAGACCTCGCGCCACTATCTGGATTGAACAACCTGACACGGATAAATCTTGACAACAACAGTATCTCAGACATCACGCCACTGTCTGGATTGAACAACCTGAAAGCACTATCTCTTTACAGCAACCGCATCTCGGACATTACACCATTATCGGGCGTAAAAAATCTGGCAGACCTGCGGCTTGACAACAATAACCTCTCAGACATTACATCACTATCTGAATTAACCGGT
>JAGWBW010000044.1 GCA_021295695.1 Candidatus Latescibacterota bacterium | reverse complement strand
GAGTTGTTTCGCACGGCGATGTTGCCTCAAGCAGAGCAGTCGCTGGCGTCGGCGTTGTCGGGATATCGGGTAGATAAGGTGGATTTTTTGACGTTGTTGAACAATCAGATGACGCTGTTGAATTTTGAGATCGCACATTATCGACATGTGATTGAGCATGAAAAACGGGTGGCAGATTTGGATGCGGCGGTGGGGTGGTAGGGGCAGGTTTAAAACCTGCCCGCCCGTCCATTTAAAAAGGAGTTGAGACATGAAATATCTCCTTCCAATTTTAGTGTTGATCGCGGTATTGATCGCGGGATTTGTTGGTGGGGTCTGGATTTCGGGAGATACGCATATAGAGCAGGAGCAAGCGTTGAAAACATATATTTGTCCGATGCATCCGACGGTGGTGTCGGATAAGTCCGGATCTTGTCCAATCTGCGGTATGGATCTGGTGGAGAAGAAGATGGATGGTGGGCACAGTCAGGAGATGCATGCGGGTCATGAAACATATATTTGTCCGATGCACCCGACGGTGGTGTCGGATAAACCGGGCAGTTGTCCAATTTGTGGTATGGATCTGGTGGTGAAGGAGGCTGATGCGTCTTCCGCACAAAATGGAAGCGTGCAGATTGATCCTGTGACGATTCAGAATATTGGTGTGAAGACGATGATGGTGGAAAAGCAGCCTTTGAAGCGTATGGTGCGCGCGGTGGGCAGGGTGGATTATGACGAGACGCGGATTATGGATGTGAATAGCAAGATCGCCGGGTGGGTTGAGCAGTTATATGTGGATTATACCGGTCAGTGGGTGGAAAAGGGGCAGCCTTTGCTCGCGCTTTATAGCCCTGAACTGGTCGCGGCGCAGGAGGAGTATTTGACGGCTCTGGATTATGCGGAGAGAATGCGCGATGGTGCGGTTCGAGAGGTGTCGCAAAGTGCCGATGATCTGCTCGCTGCTGCGCGGCAAAGGTTGTTGTACTGGGATATTTCGGTGGGGCAGATTGCGGAGTTGGAAAAGATGCGACAGGTCGGGCGAACAATGCCCATTCTGGCGCCTCGGTCGGGGATTGTGACGCACAAAGATGTGCTGGAGGGTGCATATATCAGATCGGGTCAACATCTGTATCGCATTGCGGATCTGTCGGTGGTGTGGATTTATGCAGATGTGTACGAATACGAGATGCCGTGGGTTTCCAAAGGGCAGCGCGCAGAGGTGTCGCTGTCTTATTTGCCGGGCGAGCAATTTGAGGGCAAAGTGGATTATATTTTTCCGTTTATGAATGAAAAGACGCGCACGGTTCAGGTGCGGATGATTTTTGACAATGCAGATGGCGCGTTTAAGCCGGATATGTATGCCGATGTGGTGATTCGCCCCGAGGTGGGGCGTGAGGGCATTGTGATACCAGTTCAGGCGGTGATTCATTCGGGGACGCGCAGGGTTGTTGTGATGGCTCACGGAGATGGCAGGTTTGAACCGCGCGAGATTCATACCGGGGTCGAAACAGAAGATGGCTATGAGGTGCTGCGCGGGCTAAATCCGGGGGAAGAGATTGTGACTGCGGCGCAATTTTTGATTGATTCAGAGAGCAATTTGAAGGCTGCACTGGCGGGGATGCGTGGAGATCCTGTGAAACATGGTGGACATGGTGGTGGACACGGTGGGCATTGAAGCGCGTATTCTAACGGAGCTATAACGCGATGTTAAATCGAATTATTGAAGCGAGTGTGAAGAATCGATTTCTGGTGGTGATTGTCACTTTGATGGTGATTGGGTGGGGGGTGTATGCGATGTTGAATACGCCGCTGGATGCGATTCCCGATTTGTCGGATGTGCAGGTGATCGTGTTTAGCGAATATCCGGGTCAGGCGCCGCAGGTGGTGGAAGATCAGGTGACGTATCCGCTGACGACGGCGATGTTATCCGTGCCTTATGCAAAGACGGTGCGGGGATATTCGTTTTTTGGCATTTCTTATGTGTATGTAATTTTTGAAGATGGAACGGATATGTACTGGGCGCGCAGTCGGGTGTTGGAGTATCTCAATTCCGCGTCTGATAGATTGCCGCAAGGGGTGACGCCGAAGCTGGGGCCAGATGCGACGGGTGTGGGCTGGGTCTATCAATATACTGTGCTGGATACGACTGGGAGACATGATCTTTCGGAATTGCGCTCGATTCAGGATTGGTATTTGCGGTATGAATTGAGCAGTGTGCAAGGTGTGTCGGAAGTGGCGTCTGTGGGTGGATTTGTGAAGCAGTATCAGGTGATTGTGGATCCCAATCGCTTGCTGGCATACAATATTCCTTTGCAGAAGATTCGGACGGCGATTCAGCGCAGCAATAATGACGTGGGAGGGCGGCTGGTCGAATTGGCAGAGACAGAATTTATGGTGCGTGGGTTGGGATATATCCAGTCTGTGTCGGATATAGAGCAGATTGCCCTGGGCGTGGATGAACACGGTACGCCAATTCGCGTAAAAGATGTTGCGACTGTGCAGGTGGGGCCAGAGCTAAGAAGGGGATTGGCCGAGTGGAATGGCGAGGGGGAGGTGGTAGGGGGTATTGTGGTGATGCGGTCTGGGGAAAACGCACTCAAAGTTATTGATCGGGTGAAAGAGAAGTTGGCGTCACTCAAACCCGGTCTTCCCGAAGGCGTGGTGGTGGTCGCGAATTATGATCGCTCGGCACTTATTCTGCGCGCGGTTGATCATTTGCAGAAGAAGCTGATTGAAGAGATCGCGGTGGTGGCTGTGGTATGTATTGTTTTTTTACTTCATTTTCGCAGTGCTTTTGTGGCTGTTTTTACATTGCCGATGGGGATTTTAATTGCGTTCGCCGCGATGTATCACCAGGGCGTCAATTCGAATATTATGTCTCTTGGGGGCATTGCGATTGCAATTGGGGCGATGGTGGATGCAGCTATTGTGATGATCGAAAATGCACATAAGCATATCGAACGCGATGGCGGGAAAAAGTCGCATAGTGAGATGATCATTGCCGCTTCGAAAGAGGTGGGGCCTGCGCTGTTCTTTTCGCTGTTGATTATTACGCTGTCGTTTTTGCCGGTTTTTACACTGGAGGCGCAGGAGGGAAGGTTGTTTAAGCCGCTCGCATATACCAAAACTTATGCTATGGCGGCGGCGGCATTTTTGGCAATTACGGTTGTGCCGGTGCTGATGACTTTTTTTGTGCGGGGCAAAATTCGATCTGAGTCCGAGAATCCCATCAGTCGCGTTTTGATGTATCTGTATCGGCCTGTGATTGATTGGGTGTTGCGACATCGGGTGCTGACGATGGTGCTGGGCGGGCTGGTGTTGTTTGTGACTATATTTCCCTTTCGCGATATTGTAGTGTCGCGTTTTTCAGATCGGCCACAGAGTTTGACTTATAAAGCACTGGTGAAGTTGGACGCGCTGTTTCCTATGGAAAAAATTGGATCTGAATTTATGCCGCCTCTGTACGAGGGCGATCTGTTGTATATGCCCACGACATTGCCGGGGATATCGATTACGAGAGCGCGGGCGCTGTTGCAACAGACGGATAAGATTATTCGCACTTTCCCAGAAGTTGAACATGTATTTGGCAAAATTGGTCGGGCAGAGACTGCGACAGACCCGGCGCCGTTGTCGATGATTGAGACGACGATTATGCTCAAGCCCGAGTCCGAGTGGCGAGAGGGCATGACGCCTCAAAAATTAATTCGAGAATTGAATCAGGCGGTCAAATTTCCGGGATTGACCAATGCGTGGACTATGCCGATTAAGACGCGCATCGATATGCTTTCAACGGGTATTAAGACGCCTGTGGGTATCAAGGTGGTGGGGGATGATCTGGAGACATTGCAGATGTTGGGTGAGAAAATCGAAACGGTGGTGCGCGATCTGCCGGGTACGCTGAGTGTGTTTGCCGAGCGTGCAGTAGGCGGCAATTATCTGGATTTTGAGATCGATAGGCGGGCTGCTGCGCGTTATGGACTGACGGTCGGGGATGTGCAGGATGTTATTATGTCGGCATTGGGCGGGATGAATATCACGCATACTGTGGAGGGTTTGGAGCGCTATCCGGTGAATTTGCGTTATGGCCGGGAGTTGCGCGATAATTTGCCCGCGCTTCGGCGCGTGCTGGTGCCCACGCCGATGGGGGCGCAGATTCCCATTGGACAGTTGGCAGATCTACGCATTCGGAAGGGGCCACCGGGTATTAAGAGCGAGAATGCGCGGTTAAATGCGTGGGTCTATGTCGATATTGAAGGTGTGGATGTGGGGACTTATGTGGCGCGGGCGCAACAGGCTGTGTTGGAGCAAGTGCAGATGCCGCCTGGTTATACCGCGATCTGGAGTGGTCAGTATGAATATATGTTGCGGGCAGAGAAAAAGCTGAAGGTTGTGGTGCCTGTGACGCTGGCGATCATTTTTGTGCTGTTGTACCTGAATTTTAGAAATGTGGCTGAGAGCGCGATTGTGATGCTTTCTCTGCCCTTTGCACTGGTCGGTGGGATATGGTTGATGTATATTTTGGATTACGATATGAGCATTGCCGTGGGTGTTGGGTTTATTGCGCTGGCGGGATTGGCTGCCGAGACAGGGGTGGTGATGCTGATTTATCTGGATCAGGCTTATGAGAGTATCAAACGCGAAAAAGGCGATGTTTTGACACGAACAGACTTAAATCAGGCGGTGATGTCCGGTGCAGTGGAACGGGTGCGGCCCAAGTTGATGACGGTGTTTTCAACGATGGTTGGCCTGTTGCCGATTATGTGGTCAACGGGCACGGGGTCCGAGGCGATGAAGCGCATTGCAGCACCTATGGTGGGGGGGATGGTGTCATCGACGATTTTGACGCTGCTGGTGATTCCGGCGATTTATGCGTTGTGGAAAGAGCGGGACGTATCCGCAGATGGACGCAGATAGGCGCAGATGAAAGGCAAGATGTGAGAAAGTAGGGGCAGTGCCTTGTGCCTGCCCGATGTAGGGGCGAACCCCAGAATCATTCACTTTTCAGGAGGTGTGTTATGAAGTCTCGTATTTTTGCATTATTGGTCATTGGCGCGACAGCTATAGGCATGGCGGGATGGATTGGCTGTTCGTCAAAGTCGGAGGCGACGACTGTCGAGGTGCAGTTGTCCACGATGCAGTGCGCTATGTGCTCGAGTACCATAGAGGAAGCACTGAAAAAGGTCGATGGTGTTCAGAGTGTGGAAGTCAATCTGGATGCGAAAACGGCGAAGGTGACGTTTGATGACAAGGTGACCAGTGTTCCCGCCCTGGAGCAGGCCGTTGTCAAGACGGGTTATGCGGCTAATGACAAAAAGGCCGATTCCGATGCGTATGCAAAGTTGCCCAGTTGCTGCCAAGTTCCTGAGTAATAATCGTTGGATCAAAGCCCCGGATGGTTGATAAATTCGGGGCTTGTTTTTATAACTGTGCAACACCCAACCCCAGCAATGCCAGAGTGATAGCTGCTAAGACGCCCAATATTACCGGTTTTATACCGCCTGCTTTCATTGCTGCAAATGCCGTGGATAATCCCACCCCGGCCATCGCGCAGATAATAATCCACTTGCCCTATATGCCGATCGCCTGCACCAAACACAAATTGGTCGGATAAATGTAATGTCACTTCTGGCAAAAAGCCCAGGGTTCGCAGCAGCGCCATTGCCAGAAACAACACGACAAAACCCGGTACCAGCCTGGAATAACGCACTGGCTCATCGATATAAATCGTCTGTCGCTGCGTATAAGCAAACCACGCCCCCAGCACGAATACTACAGGTCCCAAAAGCGAAATGCGTACCAGTTTTACAATGGTCGCCATTTCCCCGGCTGTCTGTCCATCTCCTGCATGCGCGAATCCTGCGGCAATTACCTGTGGTGTTGCGTGAATGCCCAATCCACACCAGATGCCATATACTTCTGCATCCAGCATTGCCAGGCCGATTCCGGTATTTCCACTGGTCGCCTCTACAATGGTCATGCCGGGTTTGAGTGTTCCGGTTTTCTCCGCATCTCGAATCATGTTTAGCGCAATGCGGTCTTTTACGCTGCCACCCGGATTGAGATATTCCATCTTGGCCAGAATGGTAGCGCCCCCCGCTGGCGATAAATTCTCTAACCGAACCATTGGCGTTCCACCAATGATATCGGAAACGCGACCCACAATAGTATCTGGCATAGCATTCTCCCTTAAAGGACGAGATCAAATCCCGTGTCCTGTGTATCCGACGCGAAGGGTTGAGAAATACGAGGTGTGCACCAGTGTGACAATATAATCCCCGATGTTAAAAAATAAACAGGTTTATGGGCATTTGGGTTTGTGTGAAATTTAGAGGTTGGGAAGTTTTTTGAATCAGTTGTGTCTTGAATTATTCGCAGGTGATGAGTATATTCGGTTCGAAATATTCTTCGGTATTATTCTCAACTTTAAGTCAGAGAAATAGAAAATGGATGCCAAACCTTTAGCTATTAGTCTCTTTGCAGGAGCCGGTGGTTGCTCTTTGGGATTCAAACGCGCTGGCTATAATATTCTCTATGCAATAGATATAAACGAAAATGCTGTGGAAACTTACAGACATAATTTCCCTAATACCCAATGTAAAATGGCGGATATTATGTCTTGTGATTTTGAAAAACTTCTTAAAAATTTAAAGTTAAAAACGGGTGATTTGGATATTCTTATTGGTGGGCCTCCATGCCAGGGTTTTAGCACAGCGGGTATGCGGTTTTGGGACGATCCAAGAAATGGATTATTGAAGCATTACGTCAAGGCTTTAGCCATCTTACGTCCCAAATGGTTTATTATGGAAAATGTTGAGGGTCTGCTTACGGCTAAAGGTGGCATATATGTCTATGAAGCAGCAAGAGCCTTTATCAAATTGGGATATTCGATAAGAATCGATAAAATTTATGCACAGGAATACGGGATACCACAAAGACGAAAGAGAACTTTTGTTATTGGAAATAGCCTGGGTATGGAATTTAATTTGCCAGAACCAATTGTACCTGTGTATGGTCGCATTTTTAAGAATGCCGATGTTACACTTAGACATACGATTGGAGAGCTTCCCAATCCGACACTGGATAAGAGCAGTTCTATCTGTTACAGCGGCAAGCCCAAACATGAGTGGGAAGAACAACTGCGTGATGGAAATAAAAAATTATATGATCACTTTACACCCAAAATTGAGGGCGTCCAGCTTGAGAGAATTAAACATTTAAAACCGGGGCAATCGATGAAGAATCTGCCAGAAGCACTTCATCATGAATCATTTAAAAGAAGAGCATATCGGCGTGTTATGGATGGAATGCCTACGGAGAGAAGAGGAGGTGCTCCCTCGGGAATTAAGCGATTGATTTTTGACGAACCGAGTTTAACTATCACAGGTGCTGCTATAAGAGAATTTATACATCCAGAAGACAATCGCCCATTAACTTTACGTGAATGTGCTCGGGTACAAACATTTCCCGATTGGTTCAGGTTTCAAGGAAATACTTCAGAGAAGATCAAGCAGATAGGGAATGCGATTCCCCCTTTATTAGCAGAGATTTTTGCAGTGCATTTACTGGTTAATTATGGTTTTGGAGAAACGAAATGCACTTCATCGGGTAGATTGTTTGCACATACTTTAACAAAAGCAACTGCTATGAGTCCAGCTCTCACAAAAACGGATAATATGCTTCAGGGATTGTACAAAACAAAGAATCCTCAACTCAGTCTCTTTGGATAATTATTATGGCGAGTATTACAATTCAGAATTTGCTCTCAGAATGTAAGGTTCACGGGAGTGGCAAAGCTCAGGTTACTCTGGGAGGTACGCCTGTTGGTGCGAGAAATTCACCTGTAAAACGAGTTGATATTAATGGAAACCAGACATCAAAAGGTAGGCAAGTTGATTGCTTTGTGGCTGGAGAAAACCTCGCCTATGAATTCAAAATGAGAGTAACAATTGCAGCGAGTGGGCAAGGTCGATTTGGCGAAGAACTATCGTTTCCTTTTGAATGTCAGGTTGCGGGTTTCAAACCTATTCTCATAGTGCTTGATCCCACACCCTCCCCAAGGCTTGATGCACTGAGAACAGCTTTTGAAAATGCGGCTGGCTCTTCATATATCGGGGATGAAGCCTGGATGCATATAAATGAAAAATCGGGGGAAATTTTGTCTATATTTGTCCAAAAATATATCAGGCCACCTATAGAATCGATTGAGGCTCTTCATCGAAACACTCCACCTGATTTATATTTGCAATGGCGGGACAGCGCAGTTTTGATAAAATCACCCTCAAGTGAGTATTTGATAGAACGAAATATGCACCCAGATCAAGAACTTCAATAACTGATATAGATAATACCTACGGGTTAAAGGAGGGGTTTATGGCCCTTGCGATGACAGAGCAGCAAGAGAGAGATTTTGATGAGAATGGATTTATTATTCTCGAGGATTTCTTTACTCAGGACGAGGTCAATCGGCTTTTGCTGGCTATTAATGAGGTGGCAGAGCGGATTCGAGAGGCCGAGGGCCTGGGACCTGATGATCCTTTTGCCGTGCGCAATGCCCTGTCGCAGCACGAGGCGTTTCTGGATTTGATCGATCATCCGCGCATGTTGCCTCTGGTGGTGGATGCGATTGGCTGGAATATTCAGATACGAACGACGCATCTGGACTATCGACCGCCGTATCCCGAGGGTTTGAAAGCGGGTGATGTTGGCGTTGGCAAGGGCGAAGATCAGGAGGTTGGGTACCGCAATGTTGCATGGCATCCCGATTTGGCGAGCGATATGCTGTTTCTGGGTCCTTCACTCGATGGGCGTCTCCCGTTTATGGAGATCAAGGTTTTTTACGTGCTTTACGATATGACCGAATCCAATTGTGGCAATCTGTGGTTGGTGCCGGGCAGTCACAAGCGCAAGCCCGAAGAGTTGCGGGAAATGGGGCGCGAGGTCAATCCGGAAGAGGCGGTTGAACTCAAGTTGCGGGCTGGTTCTGCGGTGTTGTGGCGAACCGCTGTTTGGCACTGCGTGGGTCCCAATTTGTCGAGAAAAACGCGAAAGATTATGCATGTGGGGTATAATTATCGGTGGCTTCGTCCAACTGATTATATTGAGCAGGATACGGAACTCATTGAACGGAGTTCACCAATTAGGCGTCAGTTGTTGGGCGCGCTGGCATCGGGAAAAGACCCGCTTGGCCCAGAACCGGATTTTCACCCTTCGTCACAATATTGGCTGACAAAGAATTGGGATGATGTCCCGTTGCGAGCGTGGTCACAGGCGCGAGCTTAAATATAAAAAATGAACCCCAGAAGCTTGCTTCTGGGGTTTGTGGTGTGTCGGGAGCTTTTTTTAGTATTATGGAGGATCAAATTTGTAGCCAACACCGCGCACTGTGGTAATGGCTTTGCCGGATTCGCCGAGTTTGGAGCGCAAGCGGCGAATGTGGACATCAACGGTGCGCATGCCGCCGTAATAGTCATATCCCCAGATGCTGTCGAGCAGGTCTGACCGGGTAAATACGCGGGCCTCGTGGGTGACCAGATGTTTGAGTAGTTCGTATTCTTTGAGTGTGAGTTCGACAACGCTGCCCTTGACGCGCACTTCGTAGCGCGCCATATTGATGACGAGGTCGTCTATTTTGAGGGTGTGGTCGTCGGGGGGATTATCGTCGTTCCAAAGTGCCAGGCGCAGGCGCGCTTCGAACTCGCGCAGGCTATAGGGTTTGATGACGAAATCTGAAATGCCGAGTGAAAAATCGAGATTGAGTGCGGTCGTTTCATCGGTGATGACGAGCAGGGAACGGTCGTTGGTAGAATGTTGTTGTTGCAGGTCTGCAATGGCCTGTGCGAGGCGATCGAGGGAGGATTCGGGGTCAATAATGGTCAAATCAATACCGTCAGCGGGAATGGGAGACAAATTGCTCCGCCCGCGCAGGATCACGTGTTCAACCTGATGCCCGATGTATTCGAGGTCTGATTTGAGACGCGCGCCGTAGGCTTCGTCTGCGAGAAGAAGAATAGTTGCCATTGGAGACGAAATTGGGAATAAGGGAGGAACTGATATTACGCATTTTAATGCGCCCGTGTGTAATATCAGTACTGAAAACAGAAAACCGAAAATTAGTGGCCTCATGGCATTTTGTCAAGGCGTATCTAAGAATACGGGCGCGGGCGTTTGAAAGAAATTAGTAAAATACTTTAATTAAAACAGTCTCAGGAGCACATAATGTCTTCTCCCCATGCAATTGCTCATCCCGCCTTCAGGCCATCCGTCATGGGCAAGAACGGCGTGGTCACATCGGGACACCATCTCGCTTCTCAAGCAGGTATCCAGATTATGATGGCCGGCGGCAATGCCATTGATGCGGCTATTGCTACAGCCGCTGCGCTCGGCGTGGTTGAACCGCAATCTTCAGGCGCGGGCGGCGATGGTTTTATCTTGATCTATTCTGCCAAAACGGGCACAGTATCCGCCATCAATGCCACTGGCGCAGCCCCAACGGGTGCGACCCGGGAGTTTTATCTCAAACGCGGTGGTATCCCGATGAAGGGTATTCTGAGTGTTTCTATACCCGGCCTGGTAGATGGCTGGCTCGTTGCTCACGAGCACTTTGGCACGCGCCCGCTCGAAGATATTTTTGCGCCAGCAATCGCCTTTTGCGAAGAGGGCTTTCCTCTCAGTCACAAATTGGCAAACAGTTTGCGGGGGGAAACAAAACGCTTTGCATCCGATCCATATACGCGGGCGGTCTTCACAAATGATGGTCAGCCTCTTCATCCCGGGGACATTGTCTATCAGAAAGACCTGGGTAAGACCTTGCGGAAGATCGCCGCAGAGGGGCGCGACGCCTATCGCACGGGTGAAATAGCCCGGGATCTCGTTGCATTTAGCCAGTCGCGAGGTGGGTTGCTCACCGAAGCCGACTTGAAGAACCATTGCGCCCGTATTGGGGATCCCATTGCTGTGATCTATAAAGGTTATACAGTATATGAAACGCCGCCCAATTCGAGTGGGCATATCTTACTTCAAGAACTCAATATTGTCGAAAATTTTGATCTTCGGGCACTGGGTTACAATACTGCCGAGAGTATCCACCTTATGGTTGAGGCGAAAAAACTCGCTTTTGCAGACCGCGAAAAATACGTGGCCGATCCAGATTGGGTCGATGTGCCAATTGATGGACTTCTTTCGAAAGATTATGCAAAAGAGCGCGCTTCATACATCGACCTCGAACGCGCTGCTATTCATGTCCCACCTGGTATCCCCGAATCGGTCGAGGACACCACCTGTTTCTGCGTTGCCGATAGCGAGGGCAACGCGGTTTGCCAACTGCAGAGTATTCAATCTGGCTGGGGGTCAAGTCTTATTGCGGGTGATACGGGTATTCTCCTCAATAACCGGATGACTTACTGGCATCTCGAAAAAGATCATCCCAACTGTCTGATGCCAGGCAAACGGGTTCGCCATACGATGAATCCCGTTATTGTTACGAAAGACGGCAAACCCGTTCTGATATGCGGGACGCCGGGCGCAGATACACAGGTGCAGACGAATTTGCAACTGGTGACACATATTCTGGATTTTGGCCTGACACCACAAGAGGCCGTTGAAGCTCCGCGCTGGCGTTCTCTGCAAAATCCTATGGAATCCACTGTTCCCCATACTTGCGAAGATGTGCTTCAACTCGAAAGCCGTTTTCCTACAATCGCGTGCGAAGCTCTGGCTCGGAAAGGTCACGACCTTCGCTACCTCTCAAATTGGGGTGGGCCGGGGAATGCTCAGGCTATTCAGATCGATCCCGAAACCGGTACCCTGATGGGCGGTTCAGATCCCAGGCGAGACGGATATGCCATTGCTTTTTAAGAAGGAATAACTATGAAAATCAAAGATATTCGCGCAGTTGCCGTCAATATTTCTCCTGCTCAAAAAACAAAACCTCGCGTCCCGAAGTTACCTACAGATGGTTTTATCAGTCCTATGGCGCGATATTCCGAATTTAAAAAATCGAAGTGGAATCCAGGCTGGACTCGCACGGCCTGTGTCGTGACCGCGCAAGATGGTTCCTGGGGGGTTGGTTTTACCAATCACAGTGGGCCGGTGCTCAGTATTATCAACGATCACTTCGCCCCTTTGCTCGAAGGGCAAAATTGCATGGCGACCGAGAAGCTGTGGGACATGATGCGCCGCGCTTCTTCGCCTTATCACACGGCGGGTTTGTCCAGCTATGCCATCAGTGCTGTGGATAACGCCCTGTGGGACTTAAAAGGAAAAATTTTGCAGCGTCCTGTTTACGCGCTCTTGGGCGGTCCGCAAAAAGACAAAATTTTCTGTTATGCCAGCAATACAGATATATCTTATGGTACGGAGAATAGCATTGAGTGGTTCCTCGAACTGGGTTTCAAGGCGGTCAAGCTCTTTGCGCGATACGGGCCTGAGTCCGGTATTGAGGGAATAAATAAAACGGAAGAATTGGTTGCCAAAACGCGCGAGCAGATCGGCGATGATGTCGAACTCATGCTCGATGCGTGGATGTCGCTCAATGTCGAGTACACGGTTCGCCTCGTTGAAGTCCTGAAACCGTATCGTCTCAAGTGGCTTGAAGACTACGTGTTGCCCGAAGATATGGAAAGCTATATGAAGGTGCGCCAACGCGTCCCCGGGCAAATTCTCGCAACGGGCGAACACTGGTACACCATCCATCCCTTTGCCACAGCTGCGAGCCAGGGGCTTGTCGATATTTTGCAGCCCGATATTCAGTGGGCAGGTGGTGTCACAGCCTTGATGCGGATATGCCATATTGCCGAGGCGCATGGGCTAACAGTTATCAGCCACGCGGGCATGAATTATCCCTACGGTCAGCACCTTTCTTATGCTATGCCGGCGATACAATGGGGCGAGCGTTCCGAAGGGGTATCGCCTCCGGGCGTTCCACTCGAAGAACGCGTCGCGCTGCCAGGAACCCCTGTGATCAAAGACGGTTATCTCATTCCGAGCGATGCTCCTGGATTTGGCATCGAAGTCACTAAGGACTGGTTGGAACAAAAGGCTGTATAACTCATTGGAGACAATATGGCGCAAGAGTGGAGACACTTGCTCAAGTTTCGTTGCACTCGCTGTGGAAATTGTTGTCGAGACCCTATTGTTCTGGTTACTGACGAAGATGTGCGCCGCATTGTTGAGGGCACAAATCAAGCGGCTTATGATGTTGTCGATTTTTATAAACCCAGCGAGATTGAATGGGGCGAAGACCAGCCTGGCTGGATACGTTTGAAGTCTGGCCAGCGCGTTATGGGATTGCGTCGAACCGAGAGCGGATGCCAATATCTGGGTGAAGACGATTTGTGTACTATTTATGACTATCGCCCGGTGACCTGTAGAAGGTATCCATTTGATCTCGAGTTTGACGAAAATGACGATATCGAGTTGCTCAGCATTAGCCAATCTACCGATTGTCCGTATGAACTCGATGGGTATAATCCATTGGGCGAAATCAAGGCTATTGCGAAATGGGAGGCGTGGGAAGAAGAACCCTATTATGCCAGAGTTGAAGCGTGGAACGCACGCAACGAGATGGGTGGAAAAAAGACATTCCTCAAATTTATTGGGTTGGAGTGAAAAGGCCTGGACCAGAATGGAAGATAGTCTATGAATCATAACATTTTTGATCGCGCTGAAGAATTTATCTATAAAAATGCACGACTGATCGAGCGGCAGTTGTTTGCCTATCATTTCAAAGGGGGTTCGCGAGAGCAGGTACTTACCGCGCTTCGTGCCTATCAAAGCGAAGATGGCGGATTCGGGCATGCCCTTGAACCGGATATTCGCTGTCCAGAAAGCCAACCCGTGCCGGTGCAGCACGCGCTTGAATTTCTCGATACGGTGGGTTTGGATGCCGGGATGGTGCAGCGCGCCTGCGATTATCTGATGACGATTGCGACGCCCGAAGGCGGCGTTCCGTGGTTGCTGCCTTCTGCACATCCCTATCCGCGAGCATCATGGTGGAATACAGTTGAAGATCCACCGGCGTCTTTGAATCCAACTGCTGCAATTGCTGGTTTGTTACACAAGAATCGCGTTCAACACGCATGGTTGGACCACGCAACCACATACTGCTGGTCAAAGATAGCCGACCTGCAACCTGCAGAGATGCATGAAATGGGTGTGGTGCTGACGTTTCTCTATCATGTGCCGGACCGGGCGCGCGCAGAGCGCGAACTCGAGCGTCTGGTTGGTGAGATGTTTTCTGCGGGTCTTGTCGCCGATGCACATGCCACGGGCTATGTCCGCAAACCGCTCGACTGGGCGAATACGCCCGATCATCCGCTTCGCAAGTACTTTCGGGAAGAGGATATCGCGGCAAACCTCGACGCAATAGTTGCGGGACAACAAGCAGATGGAGGGTGGAATATTACCTGGCAAGCAGTGAGTCCGAGTTGCGAACTCGAATGGCGCGGATGGGTGACGTTGGGAACATTGCTCACGTTGCGGGCGAATGGGCGGTTGGGATTGTAATATGGAGATTGTGTTAGTATGCTGATTGCCAAGCCCGAAGGGCATTACCACTTTCTCAAGGGTATTGATCCCTATTCTTGCGGTGTTATTGCCGATCCTGGCTGGGAGATCGTCCATGTGACACTGGAGCAAGTTCTACCCTGGCGCCAGGGGTTTGACCAGGTCGAGGCGCATTTACAGGAGGTCGGGCGGGATCGACAGGCTTTGTGCGGTATGGAGTTGCGTTCGCCCGCGCCTTTTACCATGGCGGGGTTCATTGCCTTCAATCGGGATTATTGTCGGGTGCTCAAGGCATGGGACCTGTACGTGGGAGAGTTGAATCCAGTAGCTCGTACCAATGTGGCACCGCTGTTCGATCCGCCTGGGGAACCGGTGCTGCACGCTTTTTCTTACACGGTGCCGGCATCGGCTAATACACCCCGGACTCTGGTGATTGCCGGGGCCGGGGAATTGCGCGAGGGAGTATTATTAGAGCAGGGCATTGTCCGTAGCGGGGATACCAGCGAAGAAGCCATGAGGGAGAAGGTTGGTTATGTGGTGGATGTAATGGTCAAGCGTCTATTTGGCCTGGGTGGATCATGGGGGCTGATCAATGCTGTGGATGTGTACACTGTGCATTCTCTGGACGGGCTGGTGGAGGATATTTTGTTGAATCGCATGGAACCTGCTCGGCGGCACGGTTTTCGCAGGCACTTTACCCGGCCGCCAGTGGTCGATATTGAATTTGAGATGGATATGCGCGGGGTGCGTCGGGATCTGGTGATATAGGTGAATTGGGGCTGCGTGAGCTGATAGCCGTCGCTAAATAATATTTTTTCTTGACATATTCCACTGAGATTGCGTAAGTTATTCAATCTAAAATATATTATTACTTCTATTCCCAAAGTCTTCTATTATGCGCTCAATTTCCACATTGGCGATTTCCACTATGCGGAACGATGTACAACTGTTCATCCGTTCTTCGCGCCTTTCTATTGCAGGGCGAGCTCTGCTCATTCTGCACCTTCTCCTGCTCGTGAGCCTTTTTCTATCTATTCTCGCTCATTAGTTTCAGGCTCTTTCCCCAACTCTTGTGACAACACCCATAAAAGGACAGAGCCTGTGATTTACTCATAGGTCGTTGTCACTTCATGTATTCAGGAAATGTTTAATGAGTCAAAAACACACGATAAGTGCTCTGGTCGAAAACCATTTTGGCGTTCTGTGTCGCGTTGCTGGCCTTTTTTCCAGTCGCGGATTCAATATCGATAGTCTGTCCGTTGGCGAGACAGAAGATCCCAGTATTTCTCGCATGACTATTGTCGTCGGTGGCGACGACAGTGTGCTCGAACAAGTGGTCAAGCAATTGGATCGCCTCATTGATGTCATTCGGGTGATCGATATTACGCAGGGCGCATTTGTTGAACGCGAACTTATGTTGATCAAGGTCAAAGCCGATACAACAACGCGTGCAGAAATTATCCAAATTGCCGAAGTGTTTCGCGCACATATCGTCGATGTCTGTCCCAGATCGATGACCATAGAGGTTACGGGCAAAAATGATAAGATTCAGGCTATCATTGGCATGCTCAGTTCTTTTGGCATCGAAGAAATCGCGCGCACGGGCACGGTTGCCCTGTTGCGAGATTCCGCGATACAATAAGGAGGTGATGCAGATGGATCCCGATCTCGGTGATCTTACCGAAGAACTCGCTCTCGTTTGGCAGATGGGGAAAGACCGCCAGAGCGTTCCATCTGCCCATTTCCACTTGGATTCTGGCATGTTTTAAGGAATAGAAATGTCAAACGCCAAAAACAAAGACCGCGTCATTATTTTTGATACTACTTTGAGAGATGCGGAACAGACGCCAGGGGCTTCGCTCGCGTTGCGCGAAAAAATTGAAATTGCCCATCAACTCGCGCGGCTCAATGTCGATGTTATCGAGGCCGGATTTCCCATATCGTCCGATCAGGACTACAATGCTGTGCGGCGTATTGCACACGAGGTCGAAGGCCCTGTTATTTGCGGTCTGTCTCGCGCAATTTTCAAAGATATTGACCGTGCAGGTGAAGCCCTGAAAGACGCGCCAAGACCGCGCATACACACGTTTATTGGGACATCTCCGCTCCATATTTCCATGGTTGGCAAAACGCCCAATCAAGTTTTGCAAATGGCTGTTGATGCGGTTGCACGCGCCAAATCGCATTGCGAGGATGTGGAATTTTCGCCAATGGATGCTGCGCGTACAGAGCCGCAATATCTCCACGATGTAATTGAAGCTACCATTGAAGCGGGTGCGACAACGATCAATATTCCCGATACCGTGGGCTACGCAGTACCCGACCAGTTGGGTCGTATTATTCGCAATATTTGCGAGAAAGTGCCCAATGTCGATCAGGCTATTATCAGTGTCCACTGCCACGACGATTTGGGCCTGGCGACTATCAATGCTGCGCGCGTCAGGTCGAATGCACTGTTAATGGGTTGGGTGAACGCGCGGGCAATACCTCGCTTGAAGAAGTGGTCATGGCCGTCAAAACGCGCGGGGATTATTTCGACCTCTATACGGATATCAAAACGCGCGAAATCGTAAATACAAGCCGTCTGGTCAGCCGCCTTATGGGCATTGTCGTTCCGCCCAACAAGCCCATTGTAGGAGCCAACGCATTTGCACATAGTTCTGGTATCCACCAAGATGGGGTGCTCAAAGACCGCGAAAATTTTGAAATTATCGATCCCAGGTCTGTGGGTTGGGAAGAATCGAGTATTGTGCTCACGGCGCGTTCTGGTCGCCACGCATTGCGCCATCGCTTGGAAGAACTCGGCTATCATCTCAATCAGGATGAATTAAATATCGCTTATGAGCGATTTGTCAAAGTCGCCGACAAGAAGAAGGAAGTTTATGACGAAGACCTCATGGCTATTGTGGAAGATGAAATTCGAGACTTTCCCCTGCGTTTCGTGCTGGACTATTTGCATACTGTGAGCGGTACTGGTACGGTTCCCTCTGCAACGGTTCGCATTGGCATTGACGGCAAAAACCACGTTCAGGAGTCAGCCTGGGGCGATGGGCCG
>JAGWBW010000257.1 GCA_021295695.1 Candidatus Latescibacterota bacterium | reverse complement strand
CACAGTTAAAACAATTTGAGGCTGATGTTTTACAGGAAAAAGAGCAAGAGAAGTTAGCCCAGCAAAGGCTCCGAGATGAGGAACACGCCAAACAGTATCTTGAACATGCAAAGTTATGGAGAAAACGGATAAGAGAATGGAAGGATAATTCCAAAGATATTTCCGATTATTATGACTATGAAGAGTTGGTGGCGTCTATGGAATTTTGGCTTAACAAGGCATTAAATCAGGTGCCCAACTCCGATGTATCCAGGGAAGCCTTTGAATTTTATTTTGATGTTCTATTTCAGGACCTGCTTAAGCTTAAACCTAAGCCAGGATTCCTTAACCTCATCCTTTCTAACATAGATGGAAAGAATTTTGAAGAAAATATAGTTAAAATTGTCAATGGTCTTGAAATTTATGAGACAATGTATCCCGACTCTCCAGAGATTTTGCAACGACTGTGGGATCTGCATACTATTTATTACTTGTTGTCTCGGGAACGTCCATGGACGAAAAAGCAGTGGGATTTAACTTATTTCGGGTCTATGTCTGATATGTACATGCTGTCGATAAAATGGTTAGATCGTATTATGAAAAGATCCGAAGATAAGGAGAATTTCTATTCTGATATGGTACGTCGAAGATATCGGTTTCTATCTCGTGAATTCCACCGTTATGTCTTTGTGGATGAAAAAAACCAAGTTGTCCGTCGTCGGGTCACTGGCAGATTTAAACTTGTAGCAACAGAAAACCTGCAAAGGATACATGCAGAAATCAGTCGAAGAGTCACGAAGTACCCCGTTATAGAAATATCTCCTGTTTCCCATTAGACATAAAAATAGCCACACGTGATCGGAGGTTAGTTTCTTTTTACGTATTTGTGAATTGAACTCCTATCCGCCAACATGACCTGTCGCCCACTGTCTTTCTGTATGGAGCCAGGCCCCAGAGTACCGGGCTACTTATGAAGAACTCGGCTCGGAGTTTGAACTTGCCCGAGTGTTCGTTTGTATGCCATCTAATCACTCACTTTTGCATATCAGTCCTTTGTGTATCAGGCGGTCACGTATTTGGAGGTCACGTATCTGGCGATCACGCTTTTCCTGCTTGCTCAGTTTGGCTGTTCGAGTCTACGCTGTTTGTTAGGGAAACGCCTTTGCCAGATTGCACAGGATTTTATGATACAGATGTTGCAATGGAAAGGACGCAAGCAATCTGGAACATGCGCTGCTTCACCAACTCTGCCACACTATGAGCCATATAACTCTTATGCCTACGGTCTGTAATCGCCTCAATGATGCGGGATAAAATGCCCGTTTTGGCTTCAACTTCTCGAAGCAATAACGCGCCGCTACCGCTGGTGAGAATGCCCCATCAAAGGCGAGGTCGAGACGTTTGCCCAAAATGCTTGCTAAAGGAACCTTACGATGTTTATCTTCTGAAACCACGGTAGTTTCCTCCAAGTCTATTGCTTAATCGTTATCGGCTCAACCTAATATAATACAATAACTTGAATCAGAAAACTACCTTTTTATGGATTTTTCAGGTTAGAAACTTTTTGGAGTATTTTACAATTTGAGGGCTGCGAGAGATGTCAGAAAAAGGGACAGTTGAAGATGTATCAGATGAAAATGTGGTAAATGGGATGCAAAGGGTGTGGTTTATGGTGGACGGTGATATCCCTTTTTGTGTGACACACCGGACTGAAGCATATGTTGAAGAGACGGATAGATATGAGTTGTCTGTGCATGCCGTATGCAAGCGGGAGTTGCCACCTGAACTATCGTATATTGTTGGTGGTTCTTTTTCAATCGTTTTTACGATAGAAAATTTTACGACAGTAACTTTAGACGGTTGTAAGGAATTGTTTGATTATATGGGGTGCGGCAAGGATGTTCATTTGACTTTGACTGTTAAGGATGGTGAGTGTCAGCAGGTGGATGATGAAATTGACGATGGTGATCAAGATGGTGACGACGATGCCGATGGTGTTGATGGTGATGTGTCAGGGTGGGAAAGAGAAAATGTAAAAAGACCTACGTCGTATGTAGTGGTTGGCCCGTTTGTAAATATTGAGTATCGGGTGCGGGAGTGTTTGGATGTGTGGGATGAAGAGACAGAAAAGCGGCGCATAAAAGTTGTTGCCAGCCGTAGTCAGGATATGTTTCTAAAACTTCGTACAGGAATAGACACGGGATGGAAAATACTGGGGCCGGGAGAGTTAGAGATGTGGTTTGAGGTTACGAATGAACCACCAAAGGAGTTGTCAAGAGTTCGCAGTGGCGGGATGCTGTGTATCTGTGTGGGTGCTGAAAAAGTGAAAAGTTGTAATTAGCCTGAATAATTCATGAATTTGCTAAAAATTTTCATAATTTTTAGCAGAACAATCAGTTATGTCATGAGTGCCAAAAATTTTTGTTTTGGGGCAATAACTGAAAAGTCCAGTATTTACACAGATTTCTCAGATTTTATGAATTAGTCAGGCTAAATAGGGGCAGTAAAAAACGTTACCTTTTTAGAATTTCTTGACGATCAATTCCAGAACTGTTCAAGGTTTTTATTCATTGTCCTTGACCTCAATCCAGAGTGCAATCGCCTCCACCATCCGATCAAGCAACTGGTCAATTGACTTGCCCTGAGTATGACAACCCGGAAGAGCAGGAACACTTCCGACATAATACCCGTCTTCATCCTTCTCAATGACAATAGTGTATTCAGTGCTCATTGGATTTTCTCAAAATCATAGCTTCTTACAATAATGCGCTGGTTCAGTATATTCGAGATGGCAGCATACCCTACGCGCTGTTTATTCTTCGGAATAACGTTGTGTGACCGCCTTTGCGGCTTCGTCAAGACCGGGGAAAAGACTCTCGCGGGTGATGTTCAAGAGCCGCAGTTCTTCGATAATATCCTGCTTACTCTTGTACGGCACCTTGAGCGTGTAATAGTCGTAAACTGGAATGTCGGCGTTCCGGTTCAGAATTTCATTGCGCTCAAACCGCTCGTGGAACACCGAAATGAGAAAGGCACCGGACTGCATCCGGATGCGCTCAAACGACTGTTGAGGCTCGACCACGAAGACGCGAAATAGATCTCTTAAGTCGATATTTTCCAGAAAATACGGTTTTTCTTGCCGGATGAAATGGTAGAGGCGTCCCAGGGCTTCATCGCGTTCTTTTTTAAGATCCAAGTCTTCGCCTTCATCGGAGTCTTCCCCCGTTTTGCTCAACAACAGGTTCTGCTCTGCATGACGGAGTTTGGCGAAATTGGCGATGATGCTTACCGTGTCGCTGTTGAACGACTTAATCATGTCTCTCCACACAGAGAATACATGCAGGCGACCGTCTTCGATATCGCGATTTCGGGTTATATCGAGGAGCCGTGTCTTAAGCCCATAATGCTGCGCGAGCACCCATTGTGAGAATGCTGATGTCAGTCCGCTAAACGCCTCCGGCTGACGCGACATGAGTTCGTTCAACATCTCGCCTTCCCACGCCCGGAATGGGAATTTATCTTTATCCTCTTCTGAACACCGCATCACGGAGGGACGCAGATCCCAAGAGTCGCTACTTTCTCCCCGAAAATAAAGTTGCACATCATCACCGTGTTCGTTTTGCAGGCCGCGGCACTCTTTCAGCAAATTCTCGATGCTTTTGATTTCCTTATTCTCATTCTCTTGAGTTGCCCCGGTGTTTTGGGATTCATTCATACGGCCTTCGCTTTCCACAGTTTCGCTTTCCATATCTGTGAATGCGATATATTTGTGTCAATGAGCTTTGTAGAGACAAAATCTGCGCCAGCGACTGTCGCTTTCGTCAGGTTGGCATTGGAAAGATCGGCTTCGGAAAAATCGGCATCAGAAAGGTTGGCACCAGTGAGATCGGCATAGATGAGGTTTGCGCTCTTGAGTCTGGCACGGGTCAAATTGGCTTCGGAAAAATCGGCTTCTGTCAGATCGGCACCGGACAGATCGGCACCGGACAAATCGGCTCCAAAGAGCTTGGCACGGATGAGTCTCGCATAGTCAGGCTTATAGTCAGATAAGTAGGTCGCCATTTTATATAGGGACTGACCTGCTTTGGAGAAATTAGCATAGTTGAGCTTAGCCCCGGAAAGGTTAGCGTCGGTCAAGTTGGCTTCCCGGAACTTAGCATAAGGGAGGTCGGCAAAAATCAGATCGGCACCGGTCAGGTCGGCTTTGGAAAAGTCTGCATCTATGAGGTCGGCGCAAGAGAGTTTGGCATCAGTGAGTTTGGCTTTGCGGAAATTGATCCCAGCAAGAGGACTTTGATCGTTACTGTCGAGCTTTCCCGCCGCCTTAAACTTCTTAGAGATGTCCACACCTGAAAGATCCGGCACAAAATCTTCGCGCTCGCGTCTTTTGTTCCAGGCCTCAACGCCTTCGAGAAGCCATTGAATGTGTTGTGT
>JAGWBW010000043.1 GCA_021295695.1 Candidatus Latescibacterota bacterium | reverse complement strand
TTGGATGTGGGTGTGTTGTGGGATGTGATGTCGAATACGGCTGCAAATTCTTCGCATTTGCAGGGGAGTTTTAAGCGCCGCGCCCTGGTGCGAAATTTTGAACCCTATTTTAAGCTGCAGTTGTCGCATAAGGATCTCGGGTTGGCTGCGCAGATGGCCGCTTCACTGGGTGCGACAAATCTGATGGGCGCGGCGGCGTATCAGATTCAGACCATAGCGATGGGGATGGGGTTGGGCGATGAAGATCAGACAGCGTCGATTAAGGTGGCGGAGGAGACTGCGGGGACTGAAGTGAAGGGTGAACGCTGAAGAAAGGAGAACGAAGATGCCAGTTTTGAGCGAGAAGGATTGGGATTTTTGGCGGGAGAATGGGTATGTGGTGGTACGCAATGCGGTGCCGCAGGAAAATTTGGATACGATGGTGGATACGATCTGGACATTTTTGGATATGGATCGCGATAATCCAGAGGATTGGTATAAGTACAAACCCTATGCGCGGGGGAATCCGTGTTCGATGATTTCGGCGTCGGGGATGGTGGAGATTTATCAGCATCAGGCATTGTGGGATAACCGGCAGTACCCCCGCTTGCATCAGGCGTTTTCCGAAATTTGGGGTACGGAGAAATTGTGGGTATCGCTGGACCGCGCGAATATGAAGCCGCCTTCGCGAGCGGATAAACCCGATTGGCAAAATGAAGGTATGATTCACTGGGATGCAGATACGTCTGTGCCCAAAGTGCCTTTTGGGGTGCAGGGGGTGTTGTATTTGACGGATACTTCAGAGGATCAGGGCGGGTTTCAGTGTGTGCCGGGGTTTCATAATATTTTTGAGGAGTGGGTCAAGACGCAGCCAGAGGATCGCGATCCCCGGCGGCCCAATCTGGATGGTTTGGAGGTGAAGTCGATTCCGGGCAAGGCGGGTGATCTTTTGATCTGGCATCGGTTGCTGGCACACGGCAATGGGCACAATCAATCGGATAGACCCCGTCTGGCGCAGTATATTACGATGTCGCTGGCAGAGGGTCGGGGAGAGGCAGAGCGGGAAGAGCGCATTCAGGCATGGCGAGATTGCAGGCCCACGCCCCGCTGGCCGGGTGATCCGAGGGATTGGGAACACAAAACGCAGGAGCCGGCGAAGTTGACGGAATTGGGCGAGAAGCTGTTGGGTTTGACGTCGTGGAATTGAAGGATTGATGGAGAAATCCCATAGATTGGGGTTTGTGGTCACCTTGAGGAGTGTGTGATGGAACTGACAAAATCTCAGAAGATGGAATTTTATAGAGAAGGATTTTTGAAAATTGAAGGTGCTGTGCCGCGCGTGATGGTGGCGGCGGCGCGGCAGGCGATTAATGCGGAGATTGGGAAGGGTACGAGGCATGCGTTTGCGGATATTCGCGCGATGCCGGTGATTACGGATCTGTTTAACGAGACGCCGGTGTTTGCATTGCTCGAATCGGCATTGGGCAAGGGGAATTTACAATGCCAGAGCAATGGCGCTGTGAAGCTGAATTACCCCGCGGGGGTTGGGACGCCGCAACGGGATCCCCAACTTGCGACTGCGGGACCGCCGCTGCGAACGGGTGGTCATTTGGATGGGATTGCAAAGGCGCGCGATTTTTTGAGGGGGACGGCTGAAGAGAGTGGGTATAGCCGGGATTTTACGGCTTTTGCTGTGGTGTATCTGGATGATGTGCCCGCGTCGTATTGCGGCAATTTTACGGTTTGGCCAAAGTCACATCATGTGATGGAGGATGTGTTTCGAGAAAAAGGGCATGAGATTTTGTTGAATTACATGCCCGATGTGTCGGTGCCCGAAGGTCCGGTGCAGTTGACCGGCGAGCCTGGCGATCTCATTCTGGCGCATCATCAGGTTATTCATACGGCGGCGATTAATGCGTGTCCGGATATTCGATATGCCGTGATTTTCAGGGCGAGGCATGTCGATATCGGGAAGAATGGCATGGATGTGTTTACGGATATCTGGCGGGAGTGGGATGGGATTAGAGCGGAAATCGCATAAACGGAGTGTGTAAATGGATTTGGGATTGAAAGGTAAGCGGGCGGTTGTTACGGGTGGTAGTCAGGGGATTGGGCGTTGCTGCGCGCTGGCATTGGCGCGGGAGGGGGCACAGGTTTGTATTGCGGCGCGTACGCGGAAGACGTTGGATGCGGTGGTTGCCGAGATTAATGCGGTTGGGGGGGAAGGGCATGCGGTTGCGGTTGATTTGACGCGGGGAGAATATTGTGAGGTGGTGGTCAATGAGGCCATAGGCGCGTTTGGAGGGGTGGATGTGCTGGTCAATAATGTGGGGGCTGCGCGCAATGCCGATATTTTGGATTTGGATGTGGCGCAGATTAGCGAGGCGTTGGCGTTGAAGAGTTATAGTTATTTGCAGATGGCTCAGTTGGTGATTCCGCTGATGCGGGAGAATGGATGGGGGCGTATTGTCAATGTCGCGGGTGGCGCGGGTACGAGTCCTACGCGGGGCAATATTCCGACGGGGGCGGCAAATGCTGTCATTTTGAATATGACGCGCGCGCTGTCCGATGCGGTGTCTGGCGATGGTATTCTGGTGAATGCGGTTTGCCCGGGGTTGACCAATACGCCTCGCGCACGCTCACAGCAAAAGGCGCGGGCAGACCGCGAGGGGCGAGATGTCGAGGCGGTGCTCAAAGATCTGGGCACGGAGTTGCCCGCCGGGCGCATGGCCGAGCCTGAAGAGATCGCCAGTGTCGTTACTTTTTTGGCGTCTGAAGCGTGTTCTTATGTTTTTGGCAGTTCGATTTATATGGATGGCGGTGGGCGAAGGGGGACGCCGTAGTGAAGTGAGAAGGCGGTTGACATAGATTAGAATTTGGGTATTATTGAAATCATGGGACTCGTATTTCTCGACATTGATATCGCCAATCCCGCTCGTTCAGAGGACTTTCAGACCGAGCATTTTTTGATTGACTCAGGTGCGGTCTATTCTGTTGTCCAGCGATCTGTTCTTGAGACACTGGGCATTCGGCCACATTCTCGTCGAACTTTTACGCTGGCAAATGGCGATCAAATTGAACGCGAACTGGGCGATGCGCTGTTTCGGTACAAAGAACACCGGGGTGCAGCACCTGTTATTTTTGGTGAACCCGGCGATAGCAATCTTCTGGGCGTTGTTACTCTTGAAGCCCTGGGTTATGTTCTGGATCCTCTGAAACGAGAACTTCGGTCTTTGCCGATGCTTTTAGCGAGACTTGATTATTCGCGGTGAGGTTTGTGAGCTGAGATATAGGGCATTAAAAATTATTTGTGACTTTTATAAATCCGCATAGCGGATTTTTTTTTGCCCAAAAGAAAACCGGATGGTTCTGGGGTGTGTCTATATAGGTGAGAGAGGAGAGATGGGATACCATTCGGAGGACACAGATGGTCGAGAAGAACGAGAAGAGAACATCGCTTTTGCCCAGGATTTCGGTGACGAGGCCGGTGACGGTGACGATGTGTTTGGTGGGGTTGATGGTGATTGGGTTGGTGGCTTATTGGCGCATTCCCATTCAGGCATGGGCGTCGGGCAATGACTGGAATCGGTTTTGGGTGGATGTGGCGACAGAAAATGCGTCGGTTCAAGAACGGTTTAACACCATTGCGCTGCCGATGGAACAGCATATGCGTACGGTGAGGGAACTCAGCGATATTTACGCATTTGCCGGCGATCCGTGGGCTGGGGTTGAGTTGAAATTTCACCGGGGCACGGATATGCGCGAGGCGTATGTTCGCGTGGCAGACCGGCTTGAGCACGCCAGGCTCGATTTGCCCGAGGAAGTGCGCGATCGGATCAAGGTGTATTCGTGGAATCAGGAAACCGATTCCGAGGTGATCTGGACGGGGTTGTCCATTCCAGAGGATGTTGTCAATAAGGAACAATGGGTTCAAACCCATGTTCTCGATCCAATTGAGCGGATTGATGGGGTGGCGAAAACCAGTGTGTGGGGGTTTGAGAACAAGGAAGTTTTGATTCTGGTGGATCAAGAGCGGTTGCGTACGCATGGTATTGAAACCTATGAGCTTGTGGCGTCGTTGCAGCAGGACAATTTTTCCCTATCTGGCGGTCAGGTGCAAGAGGGAGGTAAGCGGTTTTACGTGCGATCTCTGGCGCATTATCAAAGTCTGAAGGAGATTGAGAATATTGTTGTTCAGGGGCGTTATAGCAGCACGCAGGTGCGCCTCAAGGATGTGGCAGATGTGGTGTATGCTGCGCCGCCTCGAGACCGGGTGTGGCGCGTGGATGGGCAGCGCAATTTGGGCCTGGATGTATATAAGGAGTCGGGTGAGAATATTGTCGATTTGTGCAAGCGCATTATGGTCAAAATGGAAGAGATTGAGGCCAATACGCCTGCGGTGTTTCGCTTGTTTTACAGCGAGGGCAAGCTGATAGAAGATTCGATGGACAATTTGAAAGTTACGGGACTTTGGGGCGGGTTGTTTGCGGCGCTGGTGTTGTTATTTTTTCTGCGCGCTTTGCGTATGACGGCGCTGATTACGCTGTCCATACCGCTGTGTGTAATGATGACGATTACCGTGCTCTATTTTATGGGTTGGTCGCTCAATTTGTTGACGATGATGGGGTTGATGGTGGGGGTGGGCATGGTGGTGGATAATGCGATTGTGATTGTGGAGAATATTTATCGCTTGCGGGCAGAGGGTGAAGATCCGCGCGGTGCATCTATACACGGGGCCAGCGAGGTGGGGCTGGCGATTACGATGGCGACGCTGACCACTGTGGTGGTGTTTTTGCCGATGATGTTGATGAATAACAGCTTTGATATGAAGTTTTTGCTGTCGAAAATTGGGATGCCCGTGGTGTTTGCGCTGGTGGCGTCTTTGTTTGTGGCGCTGTTGTTTATTCCCCTGGCTGCCCAGCGGTTTGGCGATGTGGTTGTGCGGTCAGATCCAAAATCTATCGCTTTTGTTCGCCGCATTTATCGGCGCGGTTTGAACTGGGTTATTCACCATCGGCGGGATGCGTTTCTCCTGGTGCTGGTTTTGTTTGCTACCATTTATTTTCCATATCAGAATGTGAAGAAGACCGATAAGATGCGTTTTTCTTCTAATCGCGTGACCATTCGCATGTATGGCCCCAATAATTTTTCACTGGAAGAGATGGATAAAATTGCGAGCGATCTGGAAGTGTATGTGAATGAGCGGCGGGATAAGTACAAGATCAAAAATGTTATGACGTATTTTCGGCGCGGGTATATCAATTTGCGAATGAATCTCGAGGAAGATCCCCATCAAGAGTGGTGGTATGCTATGTATCGCTGGGCGCGTGTGTTGATCGGCTTTCCCATTGAGCGATGGATGACGCGACAAGAAATCATTGACGAGTTGAATAAGGAAGTGCCGCGCTATGTGGGGTTTCGGGTATCGGTGGAATCTCGCAATTCGGGCGGGCGAGATCCCTATGTGGGTGTGTATTTGTACGGTCCTGATTTTGAAAAATTAGAAGATATGCTGGGGGAAGTGGAGCGGCGGTTGCAGCAGATTCCGTCTGTGACGAGTTTGCAAAGCGATCTGGAGTTTGGCAAAGATGAAATTCGCATTCGCGTGAACCGCGCACAGGCCAAAAAGCACGGTATTCCGGCAGAGCGGATCAGCCGCACACTGGCATATCAACTGCGCGGTGCGACATTGCCCCGGTTTCAGACGGATGATCACGAAGTGAATGTGCAACTGATTTTGGATGAATCCGACCGGCAATCGCTGGTGCAGTTAAAAAATTTTATGTTTGTGACCGATACAGGTGAAAAGTTGCCGTTGTCGAGTTTTGCAACTTTTGAAATTACCAAAGGTCCAGGCCATATTTTCAGGCATAATGGTCGCAACCGGTTGCGCGTACGCGTTTATACGACCAAGGCCGATGTGGAAGGGTTGTATCAGGAGGTTGATCGGGTTATGGATGGGTTCACGCTGCCGAGGGGGTATGAGTGGAATAAGGGCGAGCGGTATTCGCAATACAGCCGGGAAAGTCAGGCGATGACATTTGCCGTGATTATGGCGATCGTGTTTGTGTTTTTGCTGATGGGCGTGTTGTTTGAGTCGGTTATTTTGCCTTTTGCTGTGATTTTTTCGATTCCATTTTCGTTTTTGGGGGTGTATTGGGGGTTGTGGTTGACGGGCACGACAATGGATTTTATGTCGAATGTGGGGGCAATTGTGCTGATTGGGGTGGTGGTCAACAATGCGATTGTGCTGGTCGATATGATCAATCGGTTGCGCCAGACGGGTATGGATCGCGCGGCGGCAATTATGGCGGCGGGTCACAATCGCTTTCGGCCCATTTTGATGACGACCTGCACAACGGTGTTCGGTTTGTTTCCCATGGCGATTGGCAGCAGTACAATGATGGGGATGCCCTACGCACCGCTGGGGATTACGATGATGGGTGGGCTGATTGTGTCAACGGCGCTGACGCTGTTTGTGATTCCGCTGTTTTACGTTTTGTTAGATGATTTGCGCGGGTTGTTGAAGCGGATTGCTGCGGTGAGTTTTCAGAGGTCAGAGCGTTGGGTGGATGATCCCGCGCAGGCGGCGGATTAAAATATTTTGGCGGGTGCGTAGAGGAGATGGACGAAGATGTGGCTGAACAGCGAGCTAGCTGGCGTATTCGAGACCTGTGCGGTTGACTCTGAAACCCATTTGGGTCGGCTTCATGGTCCGCTGACGTCTTGATCGTAAACCCGCTTGGGCACGGGCCTGAGATCGCGCACCAGACCGATCCAGGACAGCATTTTGAGCAGGTAATAGGTTGGATCAAACTCCCACCAGTAAAAGCCTTGCCGCGCCGCCCCTGGATAATAGTGGTGATTGTTGTGCCAGCCTTCGCCCATGGTGATAAGTGCCAGCCAGATGTTATTGCGGCTGTGGTCCTGGGTGGCAAAGCGGCGGCGACCAAAAAGGTGGGAGAGCGAATTGATGGTACAGGTGCCGTGAAACAGGACGATGGTGGAAATGAAAAAACCCCATACGAGCATCTGCCAACCGCTGGTCCCCGACTCGGGAAAGCGGCTGCCGCAATACTCCCCCAGGGCGTACATCGCCACTGCCAGCAAAATGGGCACGATGGTGTCGAAGCGGTCAAGAAAGCGCAATTCGGGAAAACGGGCCAGGTCACGCACATTGTATAGACGGGTAGGAAAGTTCGGTCGCGAAGTAATCCACAGGATGTGGCTCCACCAAAAACCATGCGCCTTGGGCGAATGCACGTCGCTGGCGGCATCGGAGTGGCGATGGTGATGGCGGTGGTGCCCGGCCCACCACAACGGCCCTCGCTGCACGGCCGCATTGCCCAGTACGGCAAAGAGGAACTGCACGGCCCGCGAGGTCTTAAATGTGCGATGCGAAAAGTAGCGGTGGTAAAACCCGGTTATGGCAAACATCCGCACCCAGTAGGCCACGAAGGCCACGCCCACGGCTACGGGACTCCAGCCGACCCAAAAAACTCCGAGGCAACTCAAGTGCAGCACCGCAAAGGGCACCAGGCGCACCCAATCGACTTGATGACAGTCTTCGGTGACCTCGTCGTCGTTGTGGTCGCCCTTAGACCAGTGCAGTAAAGCTAACCGCCAGCCTTTGAGAGGCCGCGCATTGTCCACGATGTTTGTATGTTCCATAAATGTCAACAAGTCCATTAATTTTTCAGACAGTCTCGAATGACCGCCTGTAGATATATCATTATGGTATAGGAGAGTCAAGCAGATTTTTAACTTTTTTAATTAATTCGCGTTCGTAGTCTGTTAATTCGAACGGGTTATAGAACCACTTTTCTCCCACACAGAGGGCTGTGCTATTTTGCGCGGCTCTCTGTTTTTGTATTGGACAGAAGTTGACTGTTTGAAGTGAATTTTTAATTTATTTCTTAATATGTATATTTCTCCTTATATTTAGCGAGAATGTGGCTGATTATTGTTTTTTCAATTGTTTAAGGAGGGTAAAGTACTATGAGTGAGTCGAAGAGCGATCCGAGATATACGATGGGACGCAGTGAGGGGGAGACGGAGCGTTTGATTCAGCAGTCACAACTTTACGAGGCTGTGACGCGGCGTTTTTTTCAGGAGGCGGGTCTCGTTAGCGGGATGTGGGTTCTCGATGTAGGGAGTGGTGCCGGAGATGTTGCGATGGCGGCAGCCGAGTTGGTCGGTGCAGAGGGGGAAGTCGTGGGTGTGGATGTTAATGCGGCGATTCTCGAGATGGCCCAGGCGCGGGTGAGAGAATTGGGTTTTGAAAATATCCAGTTCATAGCGGGAGATGCCAGAACGCTGGATGTGGGGGGAAACTTTGATGCTGTGGTCGGGTGCCTTGTGCTTATGTATATGTCTGATCCCGCGGATGCTTTGAAAGAGCTCACAAGGCACTTGCGTCCGGGGGGTATCGTCGCTTTTCAGGAGGTTGATTTTACGCCTTATATGTCGATTTCTCGTTCAGATACGCCGCTTATGAACAAGCTGGTTGAATGGGGGGTGGCAGTTTTCCGGCATTCAGGAGCGCATGTTGAAATGGGCATGGATCTTCACGGTACTTTTTTGGATGCTGGTTTACCTGCGCCTGTTTTACACTTTGTGGCGCCATTGGGGGGTGCAGAAACGTGGGCTGGGTACGATTTTATTGCCAATGCTTTTCGTAGTCTGGTCCCGCTTATGGAAGAGTTTGGAATTGCGACTGCCGAAGAGGTCGATGTGGAGACACTCGCAGATCGGATTCGGGACGAGATCAGGATATCGAAACGCCCACTTCTCTTGCCTCCGCATGTGACCGCGTGGGCACGTCTTGAGACATAGGGGTTGTGGAGACGACGAATCAACGATCAATCCCAACCATCGTCATTGCGGCATGTTTTTAGCCGCAATCCAGAGGTTTTGGGTGGTGGGGCAGGGTTCGTCTATTCGTCTATTCGTTTATGTCAGGAGGTTGTTGTGTTGCGAGGTTTTTGTCGTGTGATTGTGCTGGTGTTTGCTATGGGAATGGTGTGGGGCTGCGGTGGCGAGCAGGTGATGCAGTCGCAGATGGTAGAGGGCGAAGAGCAAGTTGGACGTCCGCTGAGTAAATTGGCTGTGCAGACGGATGCATCGCAGGCTGTGGTGGTGGCGACTGTGTACCGGGACGGGATACCAGTAATTGGTGCGGAGGTGGCGTTTTCGCGTTCTATTGCAGGGCAGGTGGTCGATTATCAGTGGTCGGGGGTGACGGATGAGAATGGTCGGGCGCGTGTGGCTATTGTTTCGGATGATGTGACGGGTTATTATCAAGCGCGTGCATCAATAGATGAGCGAGAGATCGGTTCATGGTCGAGTATTCCGATTAACAGCGGGTATGAGGTGATGCTCGATTTGCCCATTGGCGGGAGGGTGCGTGTGATGGGTTCATCTTTGCGGATACCGCAACCCGAGGGCGCAATCAAAATCGGCTTTATATATGGCACATACCGAAAAAACGGTCTGGATGGCGCGACTCTGGCGGCTCTCCAATTCAACGAAGAAGGGGGTGTGCGCGGTGTGCCAATCGAACTCATCGATGGCGGTGTACCCATAGAACAACTCGCTGAAAAAAATATAAGCGAGACCGAATACGTTGCAGCATTGGCAGAGAAATTGATTACTCAGGAGAAGGTGTTGGCAATTGTTGGCCCTAACCGCTCGAGCCAGGCAGTCATTGTCGGGGAAATTGCACAACGCCATAGGATACCGATGGTGACGACCAATGCGACCAACCCCGCTGTTACTGCTGCAGGTGATTTTGCGTTTATGGCCGCTTTTTCCGACGATTTTCAGGGCAAGGTGATGGCTGAATTTGCCATTCAAGAGTTGGGAGCGGGTCGCGTAGCGGTGCTCACGGAGCGTGGAAGTATTTATTCGGAGGGCTTATCGCAAACCTTTGTCGATAATTTTGGCGCGCTTGGGGGCCATGTTGCGGCACATCAATTCTACCTGTCGGGGGAGACCGATTTTGCCTCGCAACTGATTGCCATCACCTCATCTATGCCAGATGTGGTCTTTATTCCCGGTGCTGTTGCCGATATTCCGTTGCTGGTTCAGCAAGCAAGACAAAATTTGGGCCTGACAGCGACTTTTCTCGGAGGCGATTCATGGCATAACGCAGAGTTGCTTACCACGAGTGGTGCGTTTATTGAGGGAAGTTTTTTTAGCGGTTTTTTTTCGTCTCAAGTCGCACAGGGCGATTTGAGTGAAGACGCCCATCGTTTTATTGATGCGTACACGGCAATGTTTGGCGTCGCGCCCGACGGATCGGCTGCACTGGGGTATGATGCCCTGCGTCTGGTGGCTCTGGCGATGCTTCGAGCGGATGAGTTGACGCCAACAGCGGTCCGCGACCAGATTGCAGCGACAAGGGATTACAGTGGGGCAACTGTTATCTCTGGCTATGACGAAAACCGACATACGACCAAGAGTGCGGTTATCAACCGCATTGTCAATGGCGCGATAGAGTTCTACAAGTTGATTGAGCCGTAATGTTTTAATGAAACACTGGAGGGAACACTATGACCCGACTCGAACTCGCTCACAGCATTTATCAGACTTCTCATTTGACCGGGCAATTTACGTTGCGCTCTGGCGCGATTGCGACAGAGTATTTCGACAAGTATCAGTTTGAAACCCGTCCCGAACTGCTCTGCGAACTCGCCGCACATCTCCAGCCTTTGATTCCCGACGATACAGATGTTCTCGCAGGTCTCGAACTCGGTGGGGTGCCCCTGGCGACGATGCTTTCTCAGTTGTCCGGGCTGCCCACGTGTTTTGTGCGAAAAGAGGCCAAGACTTATGGGACTTGCAAACTCGCTGAAGGTGTTGATATATCTGGCAAGAATCTGCTGGTTGTTGAAGATGTCGTCACTTCTGGCGGGCAGGTTGTTCTTTCCACTCGGGACCTTCGCAACCTGGGTGCGTGCGTTTCGCAGGCGATATGTGTGATTGACCGCGAGTCCGGTGGCGCAGAGAATCTCGCCAAAGAGGGTATTGAACTCCACGCTCTGTTTCGGATGAGTGAGTTGACGTGAGGGTGGGCGCGGAACTTATGAATACCTTTCAAAGGATTGCGGCATCCCTATCGGCGTATCAACCCAATACGCGTTCGGAAACGGATAAAACACAGGCGGCTGTTGCTGCGGTTTTTCATCCGCGACGGGATGATCTCTATCTTCTCTTTATCGAGCGTGCGGCGCATCCGACAGACCCCTGGTCGGGGCATATTGCCTTTCCCGGTGGCACAGCCGAACCCGATGATCCCGATCTCAAATACACGGCTGAGCGCGAGACCCGTGAGGAACTCGGTCTCGATCTGAGCAGCGCGCAATACCTCGGTCGTCTGGACGATGTCACGGGCGCGACGCTGCCCATCCAGGTCGCGAGTTTTGTTTATGCGATTTTTGAAGGCGTTGAAGTTGCGCCCAATGACGAGGTGCGCGATGTTTTCTGGACGCCTTTTGCTCATTTCGCCGATTCCACACGGTGGCAAACGCTCAATCTCGAAGGTTGGCACAATATGCCAGCTATTGATTTGCTCGGTTCCGAACGTCCCGTGCTGTGGGGGCTGACCTATCGCATGGTCGCGCAACTGGCGGGGTTTGCGGGTGTGGATTTGCCCGAAAGGCTATAGAAGTTTGCGTTTCCCAACGCCTGAATTGTCTATCAAACAGAGGAGAATAATGACTGAACTCAAACAAAAGGCGACACCAGATCGCGTTGAAATATTCCGCAGCGGACAAAAAGATCCCATTCTTGTTCAGCTCGCCAAAGCCGACACCCGCGCCTATATTCACCCTATTGTGGCGCCCGATGGCAATGGCATCCTCACCGAAGATACCCCTTCGCATCATCCCTGGCAGCATGGTCTTTATGTAGGTCTCAACGAAGTCAATGGGGTTGGCTTTTGGACAGAGGGACTACAGGAGCGGCGAAAAGATCTGGACGGCACCTTTCACCCCGAGCCGATTAGCAATACAGATGTACATTCCAACACAGCCACCTGGACCGTCACCAGCGAATGGCGAGATCCCAATGGTGCGCCCATGCTCACCGAAACACAGGCATGGACTTTTACCGATCAGGGCGATACGTACGATATCGATATCACCTGGTCCCTCACTGCATTCTGTGATCTCATTTTTGGCGAATACGCCTATGGCGGTCTTTTTCTTCGAATGCCCTATAAAAGAGACCTCGGTGGCGAGGCTATCAACAGTGAGGGCCAGAGCAATCGCGACGCTGAAGGACAACGCGCACAATGGGTTTCTGTCTCCATCCCCATCGAAGGCCGCACCGACTGGGCAGGCATTGCGATGATGGATCATCCCACCAATCCCGAACACCCCAACCCCTGGCGCGTTGACGGTCAACTCGGTATCGTTCCCAGTCGCTGTATTGCTGGTCCCTGGACGTTGGCACAGGGAGAGACAACCGCGAGTAAGTATCGGTTGTTTGTGTTCTGTGGCAGAACGGATATTTCACGCATAGAAGAAAATTGGGCCAGTTTTTCCTCGCAGTAGAGGATGTGCGTTCTCATTCTACGATTCTGAGCCTGTTTTCTGCTCCATACAGGCGATAGACCTTTTTTACCTGATCCAATTCCCTTTCTTTGATTTTTATGGTGAGTGGTCGGGGGGCAAGCAGTGAGAGGAGTCCCGGTCGTCCGATATGTCGGGCGATGTAGGGTACGACGCCTTCCTGTCGGTAGCGCTGTTTGTGATGCGGCTCAATTCCCCCTCTGGAGCCGAGGATGATTTCGGATATTCGGTTGTCCAGGATCGCCGCGTACAGGGCGATGTCATCGACGTATCCATAGCAGGCTGCCTGCTGAATTCCCCGCTGTTTCAAGAGGTCCAATGCCTCAATTACGTGCTGTACGTTGACGGTTGTTGACGGTTCTCCCAACAGCATCCCGCTGTCGTCCATGCCGACACAATCCAGTGATAGGACGGTTGTTCCAGAAGCTATCAGGTGTCGCACTTCGCCCGTTTGCAGGGCACCCTGTTTGGTGCGGCTCTGGTGGAGATAGAGGGCTATTTTTTTTGATGTATCCTTTGGCGTCAATAGAAAGGATGAGAGGCCGAGGGCGCCGTAGCGAATTTCTTCTCCAGTAAATTCATCTTCTTCGAATGTTCGGATGGTTTCGGGTGAGATGCTCGGTCTGTTTTCGGATATGGCGAGGACTTTTGTCACTGTTTCCCGCAGGGCTACCCGCTCGCGTTTCCAGCCTTCCAGTTCTTGTGGTATGTCCAGCTCGGGCGGTAATTCTTTCAAGATGGATGCCACCCATCCCCGCATCGCGAACGCCGGTTCTTCATAGCCTCGCGGAGGCAAACAGACGAGTTCGCGAGTCGGTACAGGTACCACATTTAGATCGACGACCGCGGTTCCGGCGTAGTGCTTGTGGCTCTTATAGCCCGCTTCGATATCGATCCCGTGTGCATCTGTCCAGTCTCCCAGATAGACTTCTGGCAGTTTTTGTACTGCTTCTGAGTCGAATTTCGGCATGCCCAGGTGTTTTTCCACCCAGGCGAAGGCGGGCTTGTTGAGGAAGTAGGGCCGGTGGCCGCCCTTTGGGGTGATGTCGATGTCGAACCGGTCTGCAACGCCGCAAATGTCATAGACCCGTTGCACTTGCCGGCAGGTTTCCAGTAGTCCACGATACGCATGGGGAGGATAGTCCCATTCTCCGGCAAGAATGAGCGTGGCACACCGGGGGGCGCCCATCGCGATTTGTTCCGGCATATCGACATGGTGCTTGAGGCGATAGGGACGCCATTCGCAGCTCAGGTCGCCGACGATGTAGTCGAAATGGGTTACCCAGGAGGCGGGCAGGCTGAGGGCCAGGCGGTCGTCGGTGCAGAGGACGTTCATGGTGATGGTGCAGCCGAGAGAGTGGCCCACACAGCCGATTCGATCGGTATCTACTTCGGGACGGATGCAGAGGTAGTCGATGCCGCGGGTGATGTCGTAGGTCATTTTGCCGATGACTGAGCGGCCCACTTCAAAGCATCGGTCGATCCTGAAGTCCAGACGGTGACCGCGTATTCCCGGGCGGTTTTCTTCGTCCCTTTCTTCTTCGCCCACAGGGTCGGGGATCAGGCAGATGATCCCCGCTTTGGCGTAGATCTGACCCGCGTAGTGGTTGTAGAACGCGCTTTTACTCCCGCCGTGCCCGCTGGGGAAGATGAGGGCTGGCACCGGAAAGGTTACGCCCTTTGGGAGAAAGAGGTGGGCGGGTACAGAGGATCCTGGTTCGGCGTCGTAGATGACTTTTTCGATGGTGAAGTCATCTCTTTCGATTTTCCCGACTGTGCGGGAGCTAAGGGGACCGCTGGTTTCGGGGAAGTCGAAAATTGTGCGGAGGATAGGGCGCAGTTTGGCGGTGTGGGTCTCCCATTCTTCGCGGGTACGAGGGAAGGTGTCGTTAATCCGGTGTTCGGGGAGTTCTGCCAGTTTTTCTCGCAGGTAAGCCACGTAGTGGGCCTGTACTTTTGTGTGATCGAGATGTCTGTGTGTGTTCACGGTGTCCACCTTTCAGGGAAGAAGTTACGGAAACAAGAAAATTGGATGTAAACCCGGGAGCAATAAAAAAATAATCGCTTCCGGTTTGGTTTCTGCTTGATTTATTTTTTTGGGATCGCGACTTTAGGAGATGAGGCCGATACTGGTTTTTAATACTAATCCGAGAAGGATCATTCGATATGGCGGAACGCAAGAAGTTGTTGATTACGGGGGCAGCGGGCAAGATTGGGACGGCGCTACGAAAGCATTTGCGGCACCGATACGATTTTCGGTTGATGTTTCACTCTCAGATTCCGGACGATCTGGACGAGAAGGACGAGGTGGTGGTTTCGGATATTTCCAATTTTGAGGCTATGGTGGAGGCCGCTGCCGGGGTGGATGCGATTGCCCATCTGGCTCTTTTTAGAACCTGGCAAGGTATGCCGAATGCACAGAGGGCACAGGTGACGTTTGATGTGGATATGAAGGGGACGTACAATATCTACGAGGCCGCGCGGATTAACCGGGTGCCAACGGTGGTCTATGCGAGTACGAATCATGTGACTGGAATGAATGAGAAGGAGGGCATTCGTTCGGAGCCGGACAAACCCGTGCGTCCGGACGGGATTTACGGGGCTGGCAAGGCGTTTGGAGAGGCTCTGGGACGGTTTTACGCCGATCAGTACGGGATCCGGGTGTTCTGTTTGAGGATTGCCAATTTCAATGGGCTGGATGAACCGGGGCGGGATTATGAGCCGGGGCAGTCCCGCTGGTTCAGCCCCCGGGATATCGCTCAGATGACCTGGCAGTGTATTGAGGCAGAGGATTTGAAGTTTGAGATTTTTTACGGGGTGTCTCGGGGTGGCGAGGAGAAGTGGGATTTGTCCAATGCGCGGGAACTGATAGGGTTCGAGCCGGAGGATGATGGTTCTTTGCCGGAGCATCGGGCGAAGTATAAATGAGGGGACTTGTATGACTGACGAAGAGAGATACTTGTTTGATTTGCAGGGCTATCTGGTGCTCCGTGGCGTGCTGACGCAGCAGGAGGTGGATGAGTTGAACGAGGTCTCGGATCGGGTGTATCCCAGGGATTACTCGGATGGCAATGATTCCAAGGAACGCCGCGGCATTCGCAATGTCCGCTATGTTTCCCGGTGGGGTCCAGCTTGTCAGCGGTTGATCGATCACCCGAGAATTGTGCCGATTTTGGCGGAGTTTCTCGGTCCCAAATTTCGCATTGACCACGATTATGCCATGTTTATGAACGCCGGCAGCGATAGCGGGAATCTGCACGGCCTACCAGAGTTGGGGACGCATCGATATTTCCACTATCTGGATGGGCAGGTGCGGACGGGTCTAACTGTGGTGACTTTTATGTTGGCTCCAGCCAGGGCGGGAGATGGTGGGTTTGTATGTATTCCGGGTAGCCACAAGGGCAATTTTCCCGGGAATCTACCTGAGGATGTGCGCACGCTGAAGAGGGTGCCGCCCTATGTGGTACAGCCCGAGGTGGATGCGGGCGATGCGGTCATTTTTACCGAGGCTTTGACCCACGGAACGAAGGGTTGGCGCGGTACTCATGAACGGCGCGCCTTTCTTTTCAAATACAATCCGGGACACATGGCCAACCATCAGGTGTCCTACGATACGGCGAACTATTTCGATCCTACGCCACAGCAACAGCGGATTATGGGCGCCCCGTCGGTTGGCAGCCGGCCCAATGTGATCGTTCCGGACTCTGCCCAATAGGTGCTGGAAGGTCATTGAAGGCATGCAAAAGGTGGGAGGGCATAGGAGGGCTGAAAGGCAAAGCGCTTCAGTCCCAGGTGCAGGCGTGCCTGAGCACCTGCACCCAGATGTACCTGAAGATGTTTGCCGTTTATCTCGACGGATTGGTCATCGCTCTCACGGGTTTCGAGGCGTGCTCGGGTAAAGCAGTGTTCGCCAAAGGAACCGGCCTGGAGCAGTACGGCGTGGCTTTCTACCGGATCGGTATTCACCAGCGATACACTGACCTGGTCGGCGCTGACCCGGTCAACCAGAGCCGCGACGTGTTCGGGCAGTCCCGGGCGGTGGCGTTGCGGGTCGAAATAGCGCAAGTGGGCCTGCAGCATGCCGCCGTTGTACATGGCCGCCGGTGTGCCCATGGCCATTTGAATGAGGGCTTCGGGCAGCACTGGGTTGAGTTTTTGGAAGTGGTAGCACTCGCGCGTTTCCGGGTCGCTGTCATCGCCCTCCAATCGCTCCAGGCTATGGCAGATGCTGGAATAGGTCGAGTCGAATACCTGGTCGAGGTAGTCGGGATTTTTGCCTTCGGTAAAGGCGAACCAGGCTTTTGGGGGGCAGATACCGGCCTTGGCAGCGCCCCAGTCGGGTGGTAGGCCCGCAAAGCCTTCGCGCTCCGGGAAGATCTCGTCGAGACGGGCCAGATCCTCGGCGCTCTGGCTCAGGTAATACAGATGGATGTAAAAATGGGGATCGGGCGGGCGGAAGTCGAACCAGCCGC
>JAGWBW010000256.1:7100-7905 GCA_021295695.1 Candidatus Latescibacterota bacterium | reverse complement strand
GCCGTATTCAGCGGCTTGAGAAATGGCACACTCGTCACCCCCGCATCAACACCCTGTTGGACGAGCTGTTCGGCGACCTGCAATGCGGTTTCCAGCATGCCGCCAGTACTGAACAACACGACATCGTTACCCTCTCGCATCTCAATCACCTCTCCGATCTCAAGCGATGGAACCGCATCGTGCAAAATTGCTTCGCCCGCCTTGCCCAGGCGCAAAAAACCCGGACCCGGATGATTGACCAGCGCACAGGTCAACGCGCGAACCTCCAGCGGATCGCCCGGCGCAGCCACCACCATATTCGGCAACGTCCGCATCACCGCCAGATCTTCAACCGCGTGATGGCTATAACCCTGGGCACCATAAGCCACGCCCCCCCCAACGGACACAACAGTTACATTGCAATCGTGATAGCAAACATCATTCCTGATCTGCTCGAGACAACGCAACGTCGGAAAATTTGCGATAGAATAGCAAAACGCGACATAACCGCACTGCGCCAGCCCGGCTGCAATACCGATCATATTCTGCTCGGCAACCCCCACATTGATGAACCGATCGGGAAACCGCTCAAAAAATGGCTCCAGCACAGAATAACCCAGATCCCCGCACAACAAATAGATGCGGTCATCCTCACCAGCCAGTTCCAGCAGCGTATTAATAAACGTCGTCCGCATCACGCCCCTCCCACTTCCTGCAAAGCCGCAGCGAGTTGATCGTCGTCGGGATTGCGGTAGTGCCAGAGCAAATCGTCCTCCATAAAACTCACGCCCTTGCCCTTCACCGTATGCGCGATCAACGCCAGAGG
>JAGWBW010000256.1:0-7067 GCA_021295695.1 Candidatus Latescibacterota bacterium | reverse complement strand
TCAATCTCCAAAACCCGCCAGCCAAAAGCCCGCCACTTATCTGCAAGCGGCTCCAGATTGAGCACCTCTGCAACCGTGCCAAAACTCTGAATCTTATTATAATCAATTATAACCGTCAGATTGCCGAGCCGATGATGCGGAGCAAAAAGTGCCGCCTCCCAGATAGACCCCTCGTCGCATTCTCCATCGCTCAGCAAAACAAAACAGCGGTACGGATCGGACGCCGCGCGCCCGGCCAAAGCCATGCCACAACCGATGGAAAGCCCGTGCCCAAGCGAACCCGTTGATACCTCCACCCCCGGCACGCCCAGATGGTTAATATGCCCGGTCAAAGGAGAACCATCCGCGCAATAGCGGTCCAACCATTCGACCGGAAAAAACCCGCGCTCAGCCAGAGCCGCATACAAAATCGCAGTACCGTGCCCCTTGCTCAAAACAAATCGGTCGCGCCCGGACCACTCGGGCCGCTTTGGATCAACCCTCAGCGTGCGGCAATACAACACCGCCAACAAATCAGCCATAGACAAACAGGCGTGATGCACCATACACAGGGCGTGGCGGCGAATTCTCGCGGCGAATGTGGCAATGTGTTCAACGGTTTCGTTCATAAAAATCTCCCACCCATCAAAAACGCCGATCTTCATCTACAAAGCGAATCCCCGCATTGGGCGGAAAAGGAC
Source organism: Candidatus Latescibacterota bacterium (assembly GCA_021295695.1). Taxonomy (GTDB): domain Bacteria; phylum Latescibacterota; class UBA2968; order UBA2968; family UBA2968; genus VXRD01. The sequence goes on along the minus strand of JAGWBW010000256.1, from coordinate 6,387 downwards.
GGGCGTCGGAATTGGCCCTGAGCATGACCTGCGCGAGATCCTCCCCGAAAACAGGGGTATAGTGTTCCCACTGACGCACGGCCAGATCTTTTTGCTCCCGGCAATAAATCCGCACAGGCCCAAATTTTTTTTCCAGCACATAGGCGGGTATGGAATTGTCCTGTAGAGATACAATGTGACTAACCGAGGCAAGTATCTTGTTCAAATTGGTACCTATATGCTCCATGCCTGTTTCATGGTCGTAGAACGGCACTTTTTGGTGTAAATAATAATACCCCGGTGTTGAAACATACGGAATACCGAGCTGCCATACCCCGACCACATCGGGCGCCTGGGCGAGATAACGGTAAGCATCGAAAAGATGAGGCCAGGCGTCTATAACCAGATTCTGCTTGTCAATGAAGCCGACTTTATGAGATTTTTGCCCAAAGAACGCCAGATACATCCTGTCTTGATACGGCAACCGCTCTAAAATGCCGCCCACTGAAACAACGACAAATACCACAGCCGCGCACAGGGACTTGCGGCTTGCACGCATTGCGAACTGCGCCAAAATGTCTGCACCGATCATGAGACAGAGGGGAATGGTGAGAAAAATATAGCGATATTCCTTGTGGCCCGGCACCGAGTGCAAAATCAGGAGCGCGACCAGCAGTGCCAACAGGAACCCGTAGCGACGCACATCCCGCAGAGCCAGTACAACGCACAGCAAACCCAACCCGACACTGGCAATCGCCAGCCAAATCAAATATTGATAACCGGGATGGTTGGTGATATTACTGGCAACAAGTGTTTGATATGTATTTTGGTAGCGAAAATAGGAGATATAAGAGTGAAATAACTCGCCGCTCCATGTCACCGCATCAAATACGCCAACCACAATGACAGACGCGACCACAACCATCCCGAACGCCATTTTCTTTTCTGTGCGCAAAAAGAACAGGCCGAGCAACATAAACGCGATGGGTGCGTATTGTATCCGCAAAGCCGCCAGCAGCACCGGCAGAAATGCCAGCAGCCAAATTTTTGTCCTGATCTTGTCCGACGAGGGACGCATACAAACAGCGAGCGCAACCAACAAGAGTCCGGTTGCCACAAATTCGGCCAGCGGCTTATGTGCAAAACCGACAAGCTCGTACCAAAACGCCCCGACCAACAGCGCGATCCGCCCCGAAGTTTCGCCGAAATGCTGTCGTGCAAAAAAGTACATCCCCGCTGGAATCAACAGAGAAATCGCACAAAACAGCAATTTGACGCCATCCACATACCACACCGGTTGACCAAGACCGAATACATCGAACACCATCAACATCCCCGCGATCACCAGAGGCAGCAGCAATGGACGCACGCCGTAGAAATACTCCCAGGGAACCAGACCATTGCCAAAAGCGAGGCGATGCCCCTGCTCCAGGATTTGATAGAGTTCGTCAGCATGTAAGAGAAAGTCGCTGTAAAGAGCGATGGCGGCGCGTGCCGCAAACGCCAGCACCAGCACGGGGACGAAGTATTTCCAAACAGGTACATCGGTCCCCTGTGGATGCAGCAGTATATCCGGCAAAGATCGCCAGTTCAAAGCGCGTGCACGTTCTCTCCTATCCCGGCGCCTACCTCTCCGCGTGCGTTTACCCATGTCCACTCCGCCGATCATCCTCGGCAATTCCCGTATCTCGTTGTCTCACCATTTATACCTCTTTTTCCCGTTGAGGATCATCCTAAAAATTTACGCGCTCTCGTTCAATCACCAATGGGCGGCGGCGCACCTGGGAATGGATCGCGAGAATATACTCGCCGAGAAGACCCATAAAAAAAAGCTGGAAACCAGCGAAAAAAAACATAGCAACGGTCAGCAAAGGAATCCCGGGCGGCGCCAATTCCCTATAGTAAATCAGATTGATAATCAGCATGACCAGGGCGACCAGTATGCTGAGTGACGCCAGGGAAAACCCGGCGAACAGCGCGATCCGGATAGGCGTCATACTAAAAGAGATGAGACCGTTCAACCCGTCTTCGACAAGCGAAGACGCCGATGACTTAGACAAACCGCGTCCCCGCTTCTTCCAGGTATAGGGCACGCCAATCGAATCAAAACCACAATAGGCGATCATCCCTCTCAAATAGGGAAAGTGGTCGTCAAAAGCGCGGAGATTCTCCACCACGACGCGGTCAATCAACTGAAACTCCCCGGCATTTTGGGGAATCTCAAAAGATGACCAGTGGTTGACCAGCTTGTAAAAACACCGACGCATAGTACGCATCGGCCACGATTCTTCCCGATTGGCGCGAATACCATACACGACCTTATATCCATCTTCCCAATGCTGGACAAATGTGGGCAAAAGATCAGGAGGGTCCTGCAGATCAGCTGGCAGAAACGGCACCACAGCATCCCCGCCAACCGCCATCGTGCCATTGAACAAATTGCGAAAAGCCCCAAAATTCCGCGAATTGGCAATCACCCGCACATTGGAATCGGCACTGGCAATGGCGCGCAATCGCTCAAGCGTAGCATCTGTAGAACAGTTGTCACAAAAAAGGTGTTCATAGTCATAACCAACCAATGGACCCGCAAACAGGGCTTTCACCGTCGCATGACACTCGGCCACGGTATCTTCCTCATTGTAGCAAGGCGTGACAATACCAATTTTTTTTCTCGACGTCATAGCACATGTCCTCGAGCGCGCACAAAATCGGTAATCACTTCGAGCATATAATCGATGTGGGCATTGTCCAGACCGGGATAAACGCCAACCCAGAACGTCCGATTCATAACAATATCCGCATTGCCGAGATCGCCGACCGTTCGGTATTCCCTGCCACGCATATAGGGTTGATGCACCAGATTGCCCCCAAAGAGAAAGCGGGTACCTATGCGCCGCTCATTCAGATGCCTCACCAGTTCGTCGCGGGTAAAAGGCGCGCCATCGCGCACTGTAAGCGGCAATCCGAACCAGGACGGTTCGCTACCCGGGGTCGCCCTGGGCAAAATAAAATACTCTTGAAACTGGGCAAGACCGCGCAGGAGCCGCTCCGAGTTATGCTGGCGCTTCTCAAGAAACCCGTCCAGATGAGAAAGCTGTGCCACCCCAACAGCAGCCTGCATATCCGTAATCTTCAGATTAAAACCGAGATGTGAGTAAATGTATTTATGGTCAAATCCGTACGGCAGGTTGCCGAGCTGCCAATTAAACCGGCGACCACAAGTATTGTCCATACCCGGCGCGCACACCATACCCCCGCGCATAATCGCTCTCTTCGCAAACACACCGCCACCATCCCCCATCGTGAGGTGATGCGCCGGATAAAAACTCAGCCTCCCGATATCACCAAACGTCCCGACAAGCTGACCATCATAGCGCGCGCCGAGCGCGTCGCAACAATCTTCGATCACAAACAAATCATGGCGATTGGCGACCTCCATCACGCGACCCAGGTCAAATGGATTGCCCAGCGTATGCGCCAACATAATCGCCCTGGTCTTATCGGTAACAGCCTCTTCCAGCCTTGAAGGATCAATATTATAAGTAGGAATATCCACATCGACAAAAACCGGCACCATACCATATAACATGATGGGATTCACCGTCGTCGGAAACCCGGTTGCACAGGTAATGACCTCGTCGCCCGCCCGCAGTGCCCTATCCTTGAGCAGATGCGATGTCAGAGAAGCGAGCGCGACCAGATTGGCGGAAGACCCGGAATTGACAGTAAGCACATGCTTGCGCCCCAGAAAATCGCCAAGCCGCCTCTCGAACGCCTCATTAAACCGCCCCGTAGTAAGCCAGAAATCGAGTGCAGAATCGACCAGCGAAACCATATCCTCCCCGCCGTACACCCGTCCCGAATCCGGGACCAGACTGCGCTCGGCATCAAATACACCCGGGGGATTAGCAAGCGCGGCATATTCTGCTGTAAGCCTCAGTATCTCGGACCTCAGCTCATCCGCCCTCGACCCAGGATTCTTCGATGAAGACATACTCAACCCCCTAATCCCTCAATCAGCGCGGCATCGCGCTCTAACTGCACAAACAAAAAATTCGTCTCAACAGTATCATCCGCAATCGTTTCACAGTGCCGAAGTCGCCCTTCACCAACCGCCCAGCAGTCATAACCGAGGGCTTCCGTCCATGCGATCACCTCATTGGGATGATACCCAAACGCAGCCGACCACTTGCGGAGAAGCTCCAAAAAAAGCACCGGTCGGTCGCGCGCTATAACCGCTGCCCCCCCTTGTAGCACCATCAACTCTGCACCTTCAACATCGCACTTCAAAAGATCGAGTGGCGGCGCTGTATTGACCGGCAGAGACTCGTCGAGCGTCGTCAGGCGGACAACCGATTTGCGGCTCATCTCCCCGGGGTGCAACTCCCGCAGCGATGCACCGACATGCCCCGTATCTCGTGGCAAAAAAATCTCGCCCTGACCCGGACGGGCGGCGAGACCCCGAGATATAACAGTTATGCGATCAGAAAACCCATTGAGCGCAATATTCTCCTTCAACACCGCGGCTGTATCCCCCACAGGTTCATAGGCAATAACCCGTCCACCCGCCATTGCCGCTGCCATCTTAACCGAATACCAGCCTATATTCGCGCCCGCATCAACCACGAGAGAAGCGCGCCTGGCACACTGGTCAATCACGCGACCCGCAAACCGTTCATAAGCCCCGTGATTGACAGCCTCGGAAACGGGTTCTCGAAGATTTTCGGGATTCCAAAAAAATTTCAACCCCGATTCGAGCTGTGCGATCAGACCCATCGCCCCAATCTGTATGGACTCGACCTCGCCCTTTGCCAAAAGCGGCGGATACGCGCGCAATCGAAGATGGTGATCCCGCATCAACTCCCAGAACTTCTGCCGGTCGAGATCGCCCCGCTCATGAGCCAGCCGCATATCACAAAGAGCCTGGATATCCAAATCCTTCATCGCAAAGCACCCAAAGACAAACTATCGATAGCGCGCCGAAAGCCCGTCTTAATATCGATTGAGGGCCTCCATCCAAGCGACCTGAGTCGCCCAATATCTGGACACGACCGCTCGACCTTACTCGGCATATAGGGATCCCCCGCTTCCCGGGCAACGCGGATCACCTTCAACCCCTTCTCGGGATAAAGCGCAGTCAGTATCTCGGCCAGCCCTGCAATCGATACTTCGCAATCGGGATTGCCGAGATTATATGCCGTCTCGGACTCACCGCACAACAAAATGCGGAAAAACCCCTCGGTTGCATCTCCCAGATAACAAAATGACCGGCTCGCCGTACCCGCGCTCAAAAGCGCAATATCGCGGCCTTGAACAACGGAGGCGGCAAAATCCGCGAACACACGCCCATCATCAAACCGCATACCCGGTCCATACACATGGAAGGGTCGCACGATCGAAGCCGCAACCCCGAACTGCCGGTGATAGGCGATGCACAGCGCCTCGCCCAAACGCTTCGATTCGGCGTAACAATTGCGCGGATCAATCGGATCCAACACACCCACGTCGGACTCTCTCGTCGGGATCATCGCCTCTGGCAGATCGCCATATATCTCCGCTGAACTAAAAAACAAAAAGCCCTCTGCATCCACATCTGCGGCGCGCTCAAGGAGGTATTCGGTACCCACCGTATTGGGACCTATAGTACCGACCGGATCGTCCCGGTAGTATTTGGGACTCGCTGGACTCGCCGCGTGTATAATAAAATCAGGCCGAATATCGACGGGCAATCGCGTACAAACATCCTGCACCAGAAGCGTAAAATTGGGATTCTGCAAATGGCGTCCAAATTTGGCCCGCGCCCGGTCTTCCGACCGCACCAGAGCAATAACCCGCGGCGGATCGTTCTCTATGAGCACCGGATAATGCCGAAGAGCCATAACGACCTCGACGAGATAGGCGGGCAAAAAACCAGCGGCACCCGTAATCAGAACCGAGCACCCGGCCAAACGGCGCCACTCGAGATCGGAAGATATAATCCGGGTTATATCGCCCGCAATGATGGGATCCGGGTGGATCGCTATGCTGGAATCGCCAATATTCATATCAATAAGCGCCACTAAAATTCACCATGGATCTCATCAAAAGGCATTGCTTGCATTTCCATATAAGCGCGAACCTGTTCGCGGGTCACGCAACGCATATCCGCGTCCCTCAAGTGCGCTCTGTACCAATCAACCGTCATCTTCAAAGTTGTCGTCAGGTCCAGCCGCGGACGCCAGTCCAACATCGTCATCGCCTTTGTACTATCGATAGACAACAACCGCGTCTCAGGCGGATAATCCCGACAGTCAATCCTGTACTGCGCCCCATTCCCCCACAGCTCTGTCACTGCATCGACAATCTCTTGCACAGACCGCGCATTCCCCGGCATCGGACCAAAATTAAACGCATCGGCCAGTTTTGCCT
>JAGWBW010000255.1 GCA_021295695.1 Candidatus Latescibacterota bacterium | reverse complement strand
TTTTTGGTTATAGTTTTCTATTGTCTCACATCTCAGTAACTGCAACTCTTTTTTTAAATGTGTCGAGGTCGATTTTTTGACTGGCGTAGGCTTCAATGTCGCGTTTGGCAACGCGGAAAAGGATGCGGTCGGGAGGTTTTATATCGGTTGTTTTGTCTTTGTCGGCGATTTTGAAGTGGCTCTGTCCGATGAGGTTGGTGTGAACGATGATGGATTCCTCGGGTGATAAGCCACGCAGGGTGGGACCGTAGTCGGCGAGGGTTGCTATGACTGCGGCTTTGAGTGTATTGATGTTCCTGGGTTCGAAGTGTAACAGGGAGGGTTTTTGCGAGACGAGAAAGAGTGCGCCTATGCCTTTTTGGTAGGAGCCCGTGCATTGAGTGCCACTCAAGAAGCGGAGGTCCGAATCTTTTTTGAGAATATTGGTCAAAATATCGGCCATGATGTCGATTGTTTTGTCGCGTGGGGGTTGCGGTTTGTGCTCGCGGAAGGTGATTCGATCATGGAAGGTTTGTTCGTCAATTTTGCCACGGTTGTACGCATCGATGTCGCGTTTGGTGATAGTGGCTTCGAGGAGAATGCCCTTGGGATGGGTAATTTTGAACGCTATGTTTTTAGAGTCTTCCCGTTCTTTCGGCAAAGCCCCCATCCGTATTCCCAGAGTTCCCAGTTGTTTGTTGTGGGCTTCCTCCATTTGTTTTTCGGATGATGGGTGCGTTTTCTTCAGCGTCTCCATCCGTTTTTTCAACGCTTCGTGCTGTTTCTTCAGCGTCTCTATCTGTTTATCAAAGTGTGAGGCACTAAAGCTGTGGAAGTAGCGTTCTGTCGAGTGCAAGAGAATGGTTATGCGATCGTCATTTTTGAGTTGCCCAATGGTATTCCCATAGAGGCTTAAAAATTCGGTGATTTGTTTTTTTGTGGCTTCATTTTGATCTTCTGAGGCTTCTGGTTTCTTTTCGGTCATAGAAAATTCGAGGATTTCTTCCTCTTCATTTTCACTGTTTTTGTCACCTTTCCTCTTCTGTATTCGAAGAACCCTGTCGCCTCTACTCATCTGTCTTTGAATAACATCTTTGTCGAATATAGCAATATCACTGCTTTCGCCTTTACCAGTCGCACGCACCTGGATCTCGTATTTTTGCATCCCGCCGTTGGCAATGAGCAAAACGCCGTGATCTTCAATATAAAGACCAGTTGTGGAAACTTTTTTTTCGTCAAAAAATTGGTCGAGTATGCTTTCCTGAATGGAGAGGTCGCGTTTCATGCGTTTCCAGTCCATGTCCGCATGGGCCGAAGTGCAAAAGGTAAAGAGGCCTATTCCCGCAAAGAGGATGGTTTGCGCGGTTTTTGTCACGATATGTCTCATTTTGATTTCTCCTTCCGTCTGGGGGATACCTGCATCAATTACTGGCATCATTTACAACAAAAAATTCAATTTCCCGCTGTTCTTTTCGAATTTGCAAACCGAGTTGTTCTTTCAGAGCCGCGAGCACGGAATTCGGATCGTCTTCGTCATAGGTGATTTCCCAGTCGTATTTTCCCTCTATCCCGGTACCATCCTCTACGACACGCTCTAAAACGGACTCTAATACGTTCGCCAGCATGCTGATTTCACCGTTCATTGTCTTTATCTTACCACGCCCACCCATTGTCATAGATCCCGATGAACCCATTACTGTGGGCTTCAATTTTTCTGCGCTGTCTTCGCCGGCTGTGAGTACGAAGACTTCAACAGATTTTTTTTGGTTGGAAACGCGCAACTGTAGTGATGCCGTCAACGCTTGTTGGAATAGCAAATCGAACTGATTGGTCGGCAGTCTGACTGAGATTTCGTACCGCGACTCTAAAAGTGTCTTTGGACCTGTAATCCGCGTTTTGGGAACACCATAAGCCATGCTTAAAATCTGGTGCAATGTGTTGCTCTCTGATTCCCGTTGTTTGTATCCTTTTGAAATTTTGCTTGAACTGCGGCCACCTTCTTTTTCTGTAGGAGCTATCAAAATTTTGAAGATGGGGTCGGTGCCTTCGTTTTCGACAGTTTTCGGTTTTGACAATTTGGGACGCTCTATTTTTTCTCCCTTGATGACCTTTTTAATTATGTCAGATGAGAGTCCTACCGGATGGAGCGATGCGGCGATTATGCCCTTTTGGTCGATCAAAAATGTCCGTGGGATTCCCCTGACACCATAAGCTTCAAAGGCTGACCGATCTGCGTCCAGCCCAATCCACGATTTCATTTCTTGCCGTTTTAGAAATGGCGCAATTACGTCTTCACCTTCATCTGTTACTGAGATAAACTGTACTTGCTTATCGCGAAATTCCTCGCTTAACTGGTTCAGATTTGGAATCTCTGCCACGCAGGGGGCACACCAGGTTGCCCAAAATTCCAGGACGACAACTTTGCCCTTTAATGCGGATAAGCCCTTTTCACCTTCTGGCGCTTGCAGAAATTTTTCAATGCCCAGTTCTGGGGCAGTCTGTCCAATCAGGCTCTGCTTTCCCATTATATTCATAACCAACACTTCTTTGGCCTTCTCAACTGAGATCTCCTGCGCTATTACACTTGTAGCAAATATCTGAACAATTATTGCGATTTTCAGTAGATGAGGGTTATACATTGAAATATCTCCTTTTAGCGTTGTACAGGCGTGGGATGGTGCAAGATAAATATAGAATTGATATTGTCACCGGGTCTTAAAAGCAGGTCGCTTGTGGTGTAGATGGCTCTGTCAGCCGGGCGGAGAAGCAGGTCGCGGGTGTTGGGGTTATGACGTTCTGAGATATGAATTCTTACACGCAGGGAATCGGAGATTATCCTGGCTAAGGAATCGAGGGATGTCGTATGGGGCACCGATATTGTATCGGGTTGCGCGATTTTTACCCGTGTGTCCGATGATAGCGTTTTGTCAGATGCGTGAATATTCCAGACCAGAGATAGCAAGAGCGGCGCTGTTATCAGTGCTGTGAGTTTTCCGAGTTCGCGCTTCATGGGGCTTTTCTTCCTGTGGGTATCGTGCGATATGGTCGGTTATCTTCAGGTACGATGAGAACATCAGCTGCGTTATCATAGAAGAATAGCTCTTTTTTAACAGAGTCCATCTGTGTCAGGATATGTCCATAGCGGTTTTCCTGTGTATTGTAGAGGATGTGTAGCCCGCGGTCAATGCGCAGGAGGTCCTGTTGGCGCTGGGTTTCGAGTTCGCCTACGAGGCGGATGAAGGTGTTGTTGATTTCATCGCGCTGCTGGTTTTGCGATGTTTGGACGAGGCGATTGGTGTAGTCGATCAAGTTTTGTTGATGGATGATAAATTCGCCGAGGGTGATGGGGGTGTCGGCAATGGCGACCCGTTCAGGTGGGTCGCTGGATCGCAGGCCAATGGCGGCGTGGAATGCGCCGTCTCGTATGGCAAATTCGATGTTGAGAAAGGTGAGGATGAGGATTGCGGCAATGGCTGCG
>JAGWBW010000254.1 GCA_021295695.1 Candidatus Latescibacterota bacterium | reverse complement strand
TGCATCGTCGTCGATCACCAGAACCGTCATGCTGACCTGCTCACTCATAGTCATTCTTATTTCCCCCTATCATTCGCAATCGTTTGTTTAAGATGTTGGGAAAATAAGATAGGATTGGCAAAAAGCAAGGCCACTCAGATAGAATACGAGCAGATTATGTTCTTGTGCATTTTAATGTTTTTATGCATCACATCAGAAGTATAGCAAAAAGGCAAAAACCACTGGATCGCGGGTCAAAACACGCCGCGATGACAACATAAAGGCAAAAGACAACAACAAAAACAACACCACTGGATCGCACGGGACGGCACGGGGACCGTCCCCTACAAATTACCTGCTTTCAGTCGTGAAGCGGATGCCCATATTGGGTGGGGGTGTTGGTGCATTGGGATCGACGCGCGTCATAATCTGCTCCACACCACCAATGATCGGATTATAAACCTCCCATTGACGGATCGGCGCATCATTCTCGTCGCGGCGCCAGATCTGGACATCGCCAAAATTCTTCTCCACCGTATAGCCGGGAATGGTAAGATTGATATCCCCCGACACAATATGGCTGACCGAAGCTGAAATCGTCTCCATATCTTTATTTATAACACGCCCTGAAAACGCATCGTAAAACGGTATCTCCCGGTGCAAATAATAATAACCAGGGAGATTGTAATAAGGTCTGTCGGCCTGCCACACGCCCAGAACACCGGGCGCGTGGGCAAGGTAGCGATACACAGCAAAAATCGGATCCTGACCGCGGACGAACCCCACCTTTCCCGTCTCTTTGGAATAACCGCGATACACCTGATCCTGAGCGGGCAGCGCATTCAAAATCCCACATAGTGAAACCACCGCGAACAAAACCCCCACCAATCCCCAAACACGCGCGTTCACGCGAACTCGCGCCACCATATCTGCACCAACCACAAGCCACAGCGGAATAACCGCAAAAACGAACCGGTACTCCTTGTGCGCCTGCACAGAATGAATCAACACCACCAGACCAACCATCGCCAGCAAGAACCCATAACGCCGCAGATCGCGCAGTGCCATAACCATACAAAGCGCACTCAGCCCAACACTCGCGAGCAAAAGCCACCACAAAAACTGATATATAGGCGTCTCACCCGCACGCCCCTGGTCAACTATGAGATTGAAACGAATATTCGTAATATAGGAATGAAACAGACCGCCATCCCAGGTTATGGCATCAAACACCCCCACCGCCAACAGAAATACACCCGAGGCAACCACCAATTGAACCCTCTTCTCCGTCCTCAAAAAGAACACACCCAAAAGCAACAGCGCGAGCGGCGCGTATTGCAACCGCACCGCCGCTATGAACACTGCCACAAACGCCATCACCCACACCATCTTCACCCTATCCACCGACGACCGCACACACAACGCGAGCAACACCATCAGCAGCGCAGCAGCCACAAACTCCGTCATCGGCTTATGGGCAAACCCGACCAACTCATACCAGAACGCACCAGCCACCAATGCGACCCGCGCCGACATCTCGCCAAAATGCCGCCGCGCAAAAAAATACATCCCCACTGGAATCAGCAGGGAAACCGCACAAAACATCAACTTGACACCGCCCACATACCAGACCGGCTCGCCGAGCAAGACAAAGTCGAACACCTTCAACATCCCCGCAACCACACCGGGCACCAGCCATGCCCGCGCCCCATAGAAAAACTCCCAATATGTAACACCATGACCAAAAACCAGCCGATGCGCCGGCTCCAAATACTGCATGATCTCGTCCGGATGCAAAACAAAATCGCCACACAGCGCAATCGCCGCACGCACCGCAAACGCCAGCGCGAGCACAGGCAACAAAAATTTCCATGGCCGTTCATCGGACGTCTGCAAATGCAATAAGGCATCCACCGCAGAGGCTGACGACCTCTGCCCTCTTTCTCGGCGCGTCCTTCTTGTCTTCCTTCTTTTTGCCATCTGAGGCAACCTCAACCAATAAAAAACAAACGCCTCACTTCTCTAACACTTCGAGGATAGCTTCGGCCAGGCTTCTTCTTTCGCCTTGCTCAATACCTTGCTCAATACCCAGTTGCCTAATGTATTGTGCAAACGACGATTCGCGCATAATAGCATCCATAAGACCCTCCTGTAATAGAATACGATTAATTAGTGTCGGATCATACTCTAACCCACTCAATATCATCAACCGACCCAAAAAGTCAATCTTTATTGATTCATCAACCGCCAGAGCATTCGTCGCGTCAACACAGTGATGGAAGAACAATGATTGTCTTGACAACGGTTGCCAATGTTATAATATCGTATAGGCACAATGTCGTCTAAATAGAGAAAGGGCCGCGTATTGGACAAATAACACGCGACCTCCAATCATCACAATCGGATGGCATCAATATTACTATAGAGAGGTCATCGGACAAAACAAAGAAGGATGGATATGTATAAGAACTTAACAATTGTCGCACTCATTGCACTCTTTTTTGCAGGTCAAGTCTCTGCTGATTCTCATACAGACCCAGACTTTAACGACGATGGGACCGTCAATTCAATAGACTATGCGCTGTTTTTGGCGCAGTGGGATACGAAAGCAGGTGGAAAAAATTGGGATGCGAAATTCGATCTAAACAGTGATGGGGTCATCAACTCAGTGGACTACGCGCTCTTTATTGCCGATTGGGGCAAGACATTTCCAGTGACGACACAGAACGCGCGCGATGTACTGGTGGCACTTTATAATGCAACGGATGGCGCCAATTGGACGAATAAAACCAATTGGCTCAGTAACAACAACATTTCCACATGGCATGGCGTCAGCGTTTCCGACGGTTTGGTTACAGGCCTGGATCTTAGCCTGAATAATCTGACGGGGACGATTCCCGCGGCATTGGGCAACTTGAACAACCTTGAGAACCTGAACCTTACAGGGAATCAGTTACGTGGTGTGATTCCCGCGGCATTGGGCAACTTGAACAACCTTGAGAACCTGAACCTTAGCTTCAATCAGTTGAGCGGTGCGATTCCAGCAGCACTGGGCAACCTGTCCAATCTCGAAGTCATGTGGCTCGTCAGTAATCAGTTAAGCGGTGCGATTCCGACTACATTGGGCAACCTGTCCAATCTCGAAGTCATGATTTTAAACATTAATCAGTTAAGTGGTGAGCTTCCTCAGAGCCTGACCAGACTGACAAACCTGATGAATTTTTCCTTTGGGAACAACAGGAGCCTATGTGCGCCATCTGGTGTTCAAACCTGGCTACAGAGCATTGCAGACATCGATGGCCCGAATTGTGAATAAAAAAACCAAAACCTCTGGATCGCGGCTAACACCATGACGCGATGACGACGGCAATCCGGACGGGGACCGTCCCCTACAATTATATAAAACGCGACCGCGCGATCATTAATAATAACGCGTTTATTTTTCGATACTGTGTTCAAGCCTGCCAATCTCGTCGCGCAGCCGGGCAGCCTCTTCGTATTCT
>JAGWBW010000253.1:7055-7511 GCA_021295695.1 Candidatus Latescibacterota bacterium | reverse complement strand
GGACGCCTTCATCGGACGTTTCGAAATCAACGGCGAGCGTCTGAAGCCCACGCCGCTCTTCCACACCGATCACACATCGCAGAAAGGCTTCACGACCACGGGTGTAATCGAGTACGCAGACAGGCGTATTCGACAATCAATCGCAGTCGTCGCGCTCGAAGACGGGGAAAATTCGCTCGTAATAGACTGGACCGTCGCGGATGTCGCGCTCTCGCTGAACGAGGGATTTGGCGTCTATATCATGAACGACTTCGTGAACGGCAACCGGGTCCCGATCTCCTTCGAAGGCGGTCGGCGCACCATACGAGGCGTCGGCCGACATGCACCGCTCATTGAAACGGGATCAACCTGGATCAAAATCGCGGGCTGTTTGGGGGTCGAGACGAACGGCGAGCAGCTCTTCTATGAAGATGCCTCGGAAAGGAACTCGCCCGAGCGGTGGAAAAACTTGCTCCA
>JAGWBW010000253.1:5630-7047 GCA_021295695.1 Candidatus Latescibacterota bacterium | reverse complement strand
CGTCCGTGACTACGCGTGTGTCATACGCCAGGGTCGTGCCGGAACTCGCCGCATAGGCCATGGCGTGGAGAGACTGCAAATAGACCAGGATGGGATCAGAGCCTATCGCTTTCGGTCCCGCACGGGTGACGTGATCGCCGTTGCGAACTTCACAACAGTATCCGAGTCCGTAGAACTGGCGGGCAAATCGGTCCAGGTTCCGGCGATGGACACCGTTCTGATCGAAAATTGAATGAGGAAATCTGATGACGGACGAGAAGACGATCAAGTTAATGACTTATAACCTGAAGTATGCCAGCCCCAAGTTTGAGCCATCCTGGGAAGTACGGCGCGATATGCAAGTGGCACTGATTCGCAAACACAGTCCCGACATCATTGGTAGCCAGGAAGGCTTGAAGGAGCAGATCGACTATCTGATGGATCATTTGCCTGAATACGTGGTCATCGGAGAAGGCCGAAAGGGAGGGGATGATGACGAGCATATGGCCATCTTCTTCAAGCGCGATAGATTCCGACTCAGGGAAATGGGCAGTTTTCAGCTATCGGAAACGCCGGAAGTCATCGGTAGCGGCCCTGATAGCAATCCTCGTATGGTCACATGGGCCCGCCTCGCGATCATCAACAAGCCGACAGATAGAGAAACGAGTCCCTACCCAATGGACTACAGGGGGCACTGGGAGAATACTCAGGAACTGTATGCCTTCAACACGCATCTGGCCGTAGGCAAGGGAATGGCACTGGCAAGGCTGAATAGTGCAAGACTAATCGTCGAGCGGATCCGTGCGCTCGACCGGTTTGGTGAATGGACCAGGCCCCGCCCTGTATTTCTGTTGGGAGATTTCAACGCAAGACCGGGAAGCGATGTCTATAGAACATTTGTCGGGGATAAAGTCTCGGACGATCCCGGCGTACTGAAAGACAGTATAGAAGGCGGCAGCGGAATCGACTGGATTTTGTTCAGAGGGGACGTTGAGGTTCGCTCGTATGAGGTCGTGGACTACAATATCGACGGTGTTTATCCATCCGACCATAAACCGATTCAGGTCGAATTTCAGATCCTTGTCCGTTAATTAACGATCCCTACACCGCTTGACCTGCCCCCTAAAAGGCTATATATAATTCTTTTCTTTAGAGACCGGAGGCCGCTGATGAACCCCGAAACCATGCTTGAGAAGGTGTGCCGTTCGCTGGATATTCTGGTCGCATTGGGAGCGACCTATGAGGGATTGTTCCCTTCGATTATTGATCGATCGACCCATCAGATGATGCCGGAAATGCCGCCGGGGATTGCGGGACAGCGAGACGGCGATCGGTCACACCTGGGCAGCAATCTCATCCACGATCAGACGGCGCTAAAGACAATGTACGCGCTTGCCGAGGCGTTGGACCGTCCGGATTACGCACAGGCGGCAGACCG
>JAGWBW010000253.1:0-5572 GCA_021295695.1 Candidatus Latescibacterota bacterium | reverse complement strand
TGGAAGATCGGGTGGCAGACAGCTATCAGTTGCGGGAGGAAGCAAGGCCCAGTAAGACAACACACGATCACCTGCGGCAGGCACCGCTCTGGCTGTGGGAAAAACTGTATGCCTTCAATCCGCCATGCGTCGAGCGCTTTGCCGAGGGGATTGACGGACATTGGACCGAAGGCGAGCCGCTGGAATACATCCGGCATGCTTATATCGATGAGAAACGACCCTATGCCCGGGGAACGCGGTCCTGCGATTTTCCGAGACATGGAGGATTTTATATTTTCGATTGGTCATTTGCCTACTTGAAGACGGATCGGACGGATTTTATACAACAGATCGAAACTATGCTGGACTACTGGTGGGAGAAACGGGACGACCTGGGCCTGCTGCAGACGGAGAGCCGGTCACCCGAGGACGATGAGGATTTTTATCGAATCAATGCGCCCGGGCAGACGCTCTCCCTGGGGGTGAGCCTGCTTGAATCCGCCGAGTTGATTGCAGGTGCGTTACCAGAACTGGCCACTCGCATGAGAGAACGGGCGGCCGTTTATATCGACGGATTTTTAAAAGCCCCCCACGATCTGGAACGGGGTATTTATGTAAATTCCTCTTACCAAAGTTCCAACGAGGCGAAAGGAACGATGCCGGTTTGGGGCAGCGTATATGGAAACTGGCCCGCCTGTTATGCCGCACTATTTGCCCTGTGTGGGCATCGCATCCGGACCCATCAAGGCCTTTTTGCGTGGGCCGTTGCAGTTGGAAAGAGCTATTTGGAAACCGATTTCCCGGATGACATTGCCGTGCCGGCAATGGATGCCGGATTGGGATTGGAGTTATTGGCAGATTTATATGATCTGACGGGAGAGGCCAGGTGGTTGGACGGAGGCATGGCCCTTGCCGAGAAGCTTATGGGTATTTATATGGACGGCGATCTGCCGAGAGGAGCGTCGGGAATTGATTGGTACGAGTCGCAGATGGGACCGAGTTTTTTACAGCATGGATTGGCGCGAATTGCACTGATGGCCCGCGATGGTCTCCCCTGTATTTTGGAGGGGGATTATACCGCGAGGTAAAATGAGGAAAATAGATCATGGACAAAAACCAATGGCTGGATCCACAACTCTGGGAGCGAGACGTCGATGCACCCTGTCTGTCCCTGGGCGCAGCCGGTCAATTTGACGATACCCACCTTTTTGCTCCCTGTGTCGCTTTGGAAAACGGGTGCTATTACATGTGGTACAGCGGCTCGCGCGGCGAAGTGGATCTGCGGGTTTTTGCTCTGGGGCTGGCCACCAGCGACGACGGCCTGCATTTTACACGACACCCCGCCTCTCCGGTTTGCACCCTGGAGGCCGACCACTCCATCCTCACCCCTACCCTGGTACGCGACCCAGACGGCTCTCTGCGGCGCGAGGCGGGCAAGCTGCGTATGTTTTTTTCCTCGACCGATTTTCCCTCTGGCGATACACGCCACACCCTGCACGCCATGACCAGCGACGACGGGCTTCGCTGGGAGACGCCCTCCGAGCCCCTATTGGAAAACGCCTACGCCCCCACCCTGTTTTGGGAAGACGACCACTACCGCCTGTGGTACACCGATGTGACCGCCGATCCCTGGACCATACGCGCCGCCCACAGCGAAGACGGCTTTGAGTGGCAAGTCCATCCCCACCCAGTGTTGGAATTGGACCAGGAATGGGAATTCCAGCGCCTGGTCTATCCTGCTGTCCTCAAAGAGGACGGTTATTATCTGATGTGGTACGGCAGCTATAGCAGCTATCCGCCCGAGGTCATGAAAACCTCCATCGGATTTGCCATCAGCGAAGACGGCCTCAACTGGACTAAAAACTCTCACAATCCGATCTTCGGCCCCGACCCTTCGCGGCCCTGGGAATCGCACTTTACCACCAGCCATTCGCTCTTACGCCTGGCCGACGGCTCCCTGCGTCTGTGGTACGCTTCGCGCACCAAACCACCTTTCGTACACAAATATTACGCCATCGGCACCGCGCGATGGTCCGCTTAATGGACGCCGACAATGCGGATCCTGTGATCCGACTATTTAACCAATCATTTCGGAGCAAAATTGCCTGGCCAATCACAGACATCATCCGCAAACCAATGGGAGATCGTCGAATTTGAAGTGACACTTCCCGGCACCACTGCGAATCCTTTTGACCGGTATCCTTTGGCCATTTGCAAGGGACCTGAGGATCGCGCGTTTTCCGTGCCCGGATTCTTTATTGGGAAAGGACAGTATAAATTTCGAATCAGTTTTCCCGAAGCTGGCGATTGGACCGTGAGATCACAGGAAACGGATGATCGTTGGGCAGTGTCGGTCAGTGAAAATGCTGATACCACAGGACCGATCGTTATACAGGAAGACAATCCCCAGCACTTTTACTATGCAAATGGAGAACCATGCTTTGTGCTGGCCTTTGAAGCGGATTGGTTATTCGCTTTGGATCTTGAGACGAATGGACTGGATAGGACGGAAACTTTGCTCAAGGACATCAAAGCGAACGGATTCAACCAGATCGTGATGAATGTCTATGCGCACGATACGGGGTGGACCAGGGATCCTCTGCCTTCGAAGTATGAATTCACTGCGCCAAAGCAGTGGCCTTACGGCGGGAACAACGAGAATCCCGATTACTCTCAATTGAACCTGGATTTCTTCGATCATTTCGATGGTGTGATCGAAATGATGAACGAACTGGATATTACGGCACATGTGATGATTTATGTTTGGAACAAGCAGGTGAACTGGCCCCCTACTGATACTGCGGAAGACAATCGCTACTTCGATTATGTCGTGGCCCGTTATCAGGCTTATCCGAACATCCTCTGGGACATCTCAAAAGAGGCAACCGGCTACGGTCACAATGATATGGACTATATCGTTCGGCGTATTGAACGATTGAAAAAGATGGACGGCCACAAACGACTCGTGACAGTACACGCCTTTTCCTACTGTGCAAAATACCCCGAGACCGTGGATTTCATTTCTTATCAGAATTGGTCCGCGTCGCTCTACAACCAGATGCTGGAGACGTATCAGAAATTTCCAGACAAACCGATCTTCAACATCGAGCATGGCGGTTACGAGATTGGACCCTACCACGTTTTTGACGGCGACTATGACGACCCCATTGCTTGTTTGGACCGCAATTACCAATGCGTCTTTGGGGGCGTCTATTCCACCTATTACTGGCAAGACACATCCTGGGATGTGGTCATCTGGGATCGGACGGATCTCCCCAAATCCCAACAGCCGCGATACGAGTTCTATCGTCACATGTCCAGGCTATTTAATGACGTGGATTTCACTGCCTTCAAGCCGGCAAAAAGAGGCATCTCTTCGAGCGGCTTTGTGCTATCCGCCGCGAATAGAAGAATCAATACGCGTCTCGAAGCCTTTTATGGGAAACCCATGCGCGTCAGGTGGTTCAATCCCCTGACGGGTAAATATTCAAAAGAGACGCAACTGACGATGGAACAGTGGCTGCGCTTTGAGCCTCCCTGGCAGGGTCAACCACGGATTCTGATTTTAGAAAAGTAACTTCTAACACTGTGATAGAAAAGGAGAGAGCACCATGGCGAGAGATATTGAGATCACCCGCATTACCTCGACGAGTTTCGCCTATGAGATCGCCGATATGGAGTTGGAGGAGCAATTGGGCTTCGACACGGTCTTCCGCAAGGGCGGCCGCCTGACTCTGGGCGGCGGCTTACTGACCATCGAGACCAGCGTCGGCATCAGCGGCATTGCCTCCGGTGGCATCGATTCCCGCCCGGCGCAGTACTTACTCGGCCGCAATCCGCTGGACCGCGAGATCATCTGGCACGACCTCAAGCGCTCGCGCCGCGGGCAGGACGGCACGCCGCCGGGCGCAGTAGATATCGCGCTGTGGGATTTCGCTGGCAAACTCTACGACGCGCCGATCTACGAGCTTTTGGGTGGGGGTTGGCGCAAGAAGTTGCCGGCTTACGCTTCGACCTACCACGGCGACGAAAACGGCGGTTTGACGACGCCGGACGACTTCGCGCAATTCGCCCTGCGCTGCAAGGAGCAATACGGCTATCCGGCCTTTAAGATCCACGGTTGGATCAACGGGCCGATCGACCGCGAGGTAGCGGCGGTATTAGCCATCCGCGAAGCGGTGGGCGACGATATGGATCTGTTGCTCGATCCGGCCGGGTGTTTTCCCACATTCGAGGATGTGCTCAAGGTGGGTCGCGCCTGTGACGAGGCGCGCTATATGTGGTATGAAGATCCGTTCAGGGGCGGCGGGTTTTCGCGCTTTGCCCACGCCAAGTTGCGCGAGTTAATCAATACGCCGATGCTGATGGGCGAACACGTGCGCGGGCTTGAAGCCAAGGCCGATACGATTACCGCCGGTGCCACCGACTTCGTACGCGCCAACGCCCAGACCGACGGCGGCATCACCGGGGTAATGAAGATCGCTGCTATGGCCGAGGCACACGGGCTGGACGTAGAGTTGCACGGCGGCAATCTGGCGCACCGGCATATCATGGCGACCCTGCGCAACGCCAATTACTACGAATTGGGCCTGGTGCATCCCCTGGTGCCCGATACCAAGCCAGCGATCTACGCAGAAAGACGCTGGCTCGACGAGTTGGATTCGGTAGATGAGAACGGCTGCGTCGAAGTGCCGGAGGGGCCAGGGCTGGGGGTGGCGTTCGACCGGGACTGGATCGAGGGCCACAAGACCGGGGAGATGGTCTATGAATAGGGCTTTAGTTATGCGGTTTCCGTCCTGGCCGCCAATATGTTACCACCGGATATATTGACTTGAAAGGAGCAGGTGGTGAAAAAATTACTCGCAGTTCTTGGAGACGCTTACCACTGCCCGGCACATTTGGTTACTGCGCTTGTGAGACCACTACAGGTGCGAGGGTATGATCCGACAATTGTATTTGACAATGCGGTGCCCTGGGGCGATCTCTCATCTTTTGATATGGTGCTCATTAGCCGATATGCATTCGACGATGTACGGAATGCTCGTGAGTTGCAGTTTACTCATCAGCAAGGGAATAAACACAAGTGGCTTTCTGAAGATGAGGAAACGCTCATTGAGGCATATGCACAAAATGGTGGCCGACTATTTCTCCACCACGATGCCGTTGCGTTTTATTCTGAGGGTGGCGGTATTCAGCGTGTCTCAAAGTCTCGTTTTCATAACCACCCAAAGCGAATTGATGTCGAAATCCGTCCGACGGGCGTATTGCCCGAAATGACCGATGGTGTTGAACCCTATTGTGTTCAGGAAGAAGAGTACATTGTGGACCTTGATGAATCGCAAACGTCTGTATTTATCGAGAGCTATTCTGTGACCAATGGACGGCATGTGCAAGGTTGGTGTCATGAGTATGGAAGTGGACGTGTGATGGTGCTGGTGCCTGGACACGAGCAGGCTATTCTTATGCATCCAATGACTGCGAAGCTTATTGACAACGCAATTACATGGCTGATATCCTAAGAAGCTGTTTTAAAATTAATACCTGATGTTACGCATGTCCGGCGTTTTGTCATGCTGAGCGTAGCCGAAGCATC
>JAGWBW010000252.1:3634-4044 GCA_021295695.1 Candidatus Latescibacterota bacterium | reverse complement strand
CAAGATTTGCACGCGGGCAATTGAGCATGATGGGTATTGAGATAGATTAGACACCTGTGGGATGGTGCATAAGAATAAACCATTGCGTCAATAATGCAAATCAGGTAGATTTCGTTTGGTGGTCGCGGGTTCGAGTTCCGTTACATCTCTAAGCCCTTGTAAGGACACTTCATGGCAAATATTATCAACCCTCAATCGGATTCTGAAAGACTGGCAAAACTGGAAGGTCTAATTGAGCAAATCGCCCAAAGACTGACCAGCATCGAAAACCGTCTGAATAACATGGAAAGCCGCTTGAACAACCTGGAAAATCGCATGGACAAACACTTTCTTTGGGTTGTTGGTCTTATCCTTACAAGCTGGCTTTCGCTGGCGACACTGATCTTGCTTAAAACCTGATGATATGATGA
>JAGWBW010000252.1:0-3501 GCA_021295695.1 Candidatus Latescibacterota bacterium | reverse complement strand
TCTAATCAGTCCAAATCCTACCTGAAACCTCTTCTATCCTCTCAAATCTCAATTCGCATCTGAGAATAATCATTTTTACTGCTTTGCGGTCTGTTTACTCGCGTTGTGTTGTGGCTTCGCCATTTCATCTGTGTCCGCACGTCCAAGTCCAAGAGCCTGTTGATATAACAGATCTGACAGCCGTTTATTCTCTTCGCGGAGTTTATGGATCGTTTTATCACTTTTCTGAGCGGTTATTTCCTCTTCTTTTTGTTGCTTACGCAGCCAATTTACGTCTTGTTCCGCTTGTTTTTCCCTTTCTTTTGCCGCCTGTAGCTCTTCCCGTGTCTTTTCCAGTTCTTCTTTCAACGCCCGTGCTTCCGTCCATCCAGAGGCAGATGACGCCTCTAATTGTGCATTGCGTTCGTTCAGGTTGCGAATTTCCGCTCTCAGTTCCCTTTCAACTATTTCGATCGCTGCCAATTTTCCCAATTGCTGTTGTTGGGCTTCAAATTCAGATTTTTCAACGATAATTTGATCGGGATTATAGCTCATATCAATCTGATTTTCCCTCATTTTTTTTCCATATTTTTTCCTAAATAATTCCTCAATTTCATCTCTGGATATTCGCCAGGTTCCATTCCATTTTTCAGGCTTTAAAAAACCTCTATTAATATAGTTTCTTATTGTTTTATCAGTTACTTTTAGAATTTTTGCTGCTTCGAGAATTCCGTAATTTTCCATTTTACTCTCCTTTTTAGTTCCATTATTTTTATAATTATTTTCTATTATTTTAGAACTATTTTTCCATATTGTCAAGGGGTGAAATAGCAAAAAAAGAGGCATAGATAATGAATTTTTGTTATTTTTTGAAAAAAGACGTATTTTAACACGGATTTTCAAAAAATAAATGCCCTGAAACTAAAAAAGCTAAATATGGCAAAAAAACAAGGAGTAGTCTCAAAAAATAAAAACAAGGACCAGAGAGAAAAAACTAAAATTTGAAATAAAAAGAGAGGTAAAAATTGGAAAAATTAAAAAAAACGCCACTAAACGAAATACACCACAAAGCCAACGCCCGAATGGTTCCATTTGGCGGCTGGGAAATGCCGGTTCAATACGAGGGAATAGTCGCGGAACACCAGGCAGTGCGATCACAAGCTGGACTATTTGATGTCTCGCACATGGGAGAATTTGAATTTAAGGGCAGAGGAGCCAGAAAACTGGTCCAATTTCTCACTGCCAATGACATAGACCGCATCGGCATTGGACGCGGGCAGTATTCTCTGTTTCTCAACAAAAATGGCTGCGCTATAGACGACATCATCGTTTACCGTCTTGGCAAAACAACCTACCTGGTCGTCGTAAATGCCTCAAATGTCGATAAAGACTGGAAACATGTCCAGGCAGTCGCAAAATCCTTTGACAATGTTCAAGTAACCAATCGCAGTGAAGAATTTGCCCTTCTCGCGCTTCAAGGACCAAAAACAGAGGCAGCACTCTCCCCTATCGCAAACCGAGACCTCTCTGAAATCGGATTTTTTCGCATTCGCAAAGTAGAACTCGTGGGAATACCCGTCCTCATTGCCCGCACGGGATATACAGGTGAAGGGTTGAATGGTTTTGAGATATTTACACAAGCAGAAGATGCAGCGGCAATCTGGAATGCCCTCATCGCATCGCCGGATGTATCGCCTGCTGGATTAGGCGCGCGAGATACACTCCGCATAGAAGCCTCTCTGCCCCTCTACGGGCAGGAACTCGACGAGGCAACAACACCATTAGAAGCCGGGCTGGAGAGGTTCGTCTCACAGGCGGGCGGATTCTCAGGTGCTGACGCCCTTGAGAAACAGCGCGCGGATGGCCTGCAAAAAACGCTTGTGATGATTGAAATGATCGACCGCGGCATCCCCCGCCACGGTTACGAAATCCTGGATAGTTCGGGAAATGCAATTGGCAAAGTCACCAGCGGTACAACCGCGCCCTATCTAAAAAAAAATATCGCAATGGGTTATGTCCCCCCCAATTATTCAGAAATAGGAACAGAACTCGCCATTGCAATCCGAAATCGCGCCCTCAAAGCGCGAATTGTCCCTCAACCATTTTTTAAGCGGTAACTATCTATAAAATAAAGGTTAAAATAAAAAAGAGACAGGCGAAAACCTGTCTCTTTTTTTATCCGTGTTGCGTAACGTCAGTTACACCACAATATTGACCAGCCGATTGGGAATGACGATTATTTTTTTCGGATTATTATCTTGTACATGCGCTTGTACATTCGGCTGTTCCAAAGCCAGACTTTCAATCTCCTCCTGCCCAGCATCGACCTCAACTTCCATTCGCGCACGGACTTTGCCATTGACCTGGACAGGCATCTCAATCGTAGCTGGTCGAGCGAGCGTTTCGTCCCATTTGGGCCAATTCTGTTGATGAACGCTATACTCTCCCCCAGTGCGAGACCATAGCTCTTCGGAAAGATGTGGCGTTACAGGTGCCAGGAGCAAGACAAGCGTCTCAATGGCTTCTCTCCAGGCATCTGTATGCACAACAGGTGTATTTTGGGCCGCCAATAAACCATTGCTAAACGTCATAAGCGCGGCCAATGCTGTATTAAATCCGAAGGTCTCAAAATCTTCGGACACCTTGCGGATAGTCTGATGTGTTAAGCGCCGCAGATCATCCTGGGCTTCTTGCGTGACGTTGCCCTTTGCCGGAGTGCCATTTTCAGTAACTATACGCCACACGCGGTTCAAAAATCTCGGAATACCTTCCAGGCTCGACGAATTCCACGGCCCCCCCTGTTCCCATCGACTCAGAAACATCAAATAGGCCCGGATGCAATCTGTTCCATACTGCCCAATTAGATCGTCGGGATCGACAACATTGCTGCCCCGCGACTTGCTCATTTTTTCTTGATCTTCACCCAGAATAATGCCCTGATTAAACAAACGGGTCATCGGTTCATCATCACTGACCAGGTCCATATCGCGCATGGCTTTGGTGAAGAATCGCGTGTAGAGCAAATGCATAGTCGCGTGTTCTATCCCCCCTGTATATTGATCGACTGGCAACCAATATTCGCCTTCGTGAGGTTCAAAAGGCCCCGCATCGTAATGTGGGCTTAAATAGCGATATTGATACCACGAAGAACACATAAATGTATCCATCGTATCGGTCTCTCGCTGCGCTGAAGCACCACATTTTGGACAGGTCGTTTTTAGAAATCCTTCGTGATAGTTGAGAGGTGATTCACCCGTCGGCAAAAATTCTGCATCATCGGGCAGCATTACGGGTAAATTACGCTCTGGCACGGGAACAGTGCCACATGTATCACAATAAATAATCGGTATGGGACATCCCCAATAACGCTGACGAGAAATCAACCAATCGTGAAGGCGATAATTGACTTTTCTTTCGCCAATGCCTTGTGATTCCAGATCATCGGCCACTGCGTTTTGTCCATCTTGCGAGGGCAAACCATCAAATTTTCCCGAATTGATCATACGTCCCACACCAGTATAT
>JAGWBW010000251.1:9123-9455 GCA_021295695.1 Candidatus Latescibacterota bacterium | reverse complement strand
CACCGCCTTCTTCAACATATTTTACAACCTCGCTCCCAGAAGTCACATCCTCGGCAATCACTGCCGAACCCATAAGTTCCCCCGACCAGATCAAACGCCAGTCTGCGCCCTCGGGTACAGCAGCCTTAAGCATAAACTGCGTAACCTCCGAAGTATTCAACACCGCGATGGGATGTTGCGGTTTGGCAATCCACGCAAAAAAACGGCGATCATCTCTCTGTAATCCATCGGCTCCGGCAAGTCCGACATATCCGTTTATCCCATCCTCCAAAGGCAAGGAGAAAGCCACCTGCGTCGCATTGCCCTGCAATACCGTCACACCGCGCGTTTCT
>JAGWBW010000251.1:5479-8982 GCA_021295695.1 Candidatus Latescibacterota bacterium | reverse complement strand
TTGATCGCACCCGGCAGTCGCCATCCCATATCGGACACCGGCATGCCACTCGCCTGAAAATCGCTAATCACATGAACCATGCGCCGCACCTGCGCGGTATCGGCTGCAAAAACATGCTCAACCGCTTGAAGAGCCGCAGCATAATCGGTATGTGCCCACGTCACATCGGCGATCTCAATAGCGCGTCGCACATCTGCCACATCACCCGAAAGTGGCACATCGACCACAGCTTGCTGTGCAAATCGCACAAACCCAACCCGATCTCCCGGCGTCACGGTCTCCAGCACGGATTTTGCCCCCATCTTCGCGCGCTCCCACACCCCATCATATCCCATACTCAGCGACACATCCATCGCAATCACATGATCTGTTCTCCCCGAAGACGCGGCCTCAGCATCCAACATCATCTCTTGAAAAGGCCGCGCAAACGCAAGTGCCAGAGCGACCAACGCAGCCATTCGCAACAACATCAACACAATATGTTGAACGCGCCTGCGCTCAATCACTTCGCGCTTGACATCGGGCACAAACATCAAACTGCTAAACCGCACGGTCTCGCGCTCTGGACGGCGAATGCGATGCACAAAATAGGGAATGCCAATCAGCGCAACACCAAATGCAAATAGCGGGACCAGCAACCCCATCACACACCTCCCGACCGTCTGCTCGGCGCGATCAGCCCATCGTTGCGCCGATGTAAAAACCGGTGCAGTGCCATATCCAGAGGTTCAGAACACGCGAACTCTTCGATATCGATTTCTGCCGATAAACACGCTTCTCTTATTGCATCAAAATGTCGCCTGCGATTTTCCAAATAAGCTTCGCGCACCTCCTCTGGTACGGCAAATTGTTCGCGACTGTCCTCGGCATCCACCAGCGTCACCGACCGATCAAACGGAAACGTCTGCTCTGCCGGATCGCTCACTTGCAGCACCAGCACATCGTGACGCTGCGCCCTCAGGGAACGCAAATGCAAAATCATCTCATCTGCCGGATGCAACAAATCGCCGATCAACACCACCATGCCCCGAGCAGGCAACACATCACCCATCACGCGCAACGTCCCCGCTGTATCTGTCTCTTCACCCGCGGGGCTCAAATTGTCGATCTCCATCAAAATGCGATGGCGCTGTCCGTCTCGACGACGCGCGGGCACATGTGCAATCAACTCCCGATGATAAGCGGCAAAACCCACGGCATCTCCCTGACCGGAAGCCAGCATCACCAGACACGCCGCCAGCATCTGTGCATACCGAAACTTGTTCACTTCTCCCGAACCATAGTCCATAGACGCGCTGCAATCCAGCAAAATAGTAGAACGCAAATTGCGCTCATCCTGAAACTGCTTCACATGCAGCCGATCACTCCGCCCGTACAGCCGCCAATCCACAAAGCGCAAATCATCGCCCCACGCATAGGGACGATATTGGGCAAACTCAACCGACGCCCCGTGGTGAATACTGCGATGCGATCCACCTTGCAACCCGGAAATAACCGTACGCGCCAAAAGGTCCAAATCGGCAATACGCGCAAGTTCGGCAGGATCGAGATATGTATAAATAGAATTTTGCATATTAGCGGTTAGCCTACACCAAATCTGCTTCTGGCGGCTGAATGGTCTCCAACAGCCGATTGATAACATCCTCGGCGTTTACGCGATCGGCTTCGGCTCTGAAATTGGTCAAAATGCGATGGCGCAACACATTGGGCGCAACCGCTTGAACATCGCCAAAAGAAACGTGGTATCGCCCCTTGAGCAGTGCCCGCGCCTTTGCCCCCAGCAACAACCCCTGCACGCCGCGTGTGCCAGCACCCCAACTCACCCATGAATTCACAAAATCCGGTGCCATATCCCCCGGGCGACTCGCCTGCACCAGTTGCACCGCATAACGCGCCACAGGCTCGGCCACCGGAACCATCTTCACCAGCCTGGCAAAATCGAGCATATCTGCACCCGAAAACACAGGCTCGACCTCTTCAGCCTCAATTGACGTCGTGCGCGTAGCCACATCCAATTCCTCATCTTCCGTCAAATAATCAATCCAGATATTCATCATAAAGCGATCCAACTGCGCCTCGGGCAAAGGATACGTCCCCTCCAACTCAATGGGATTCTGCGTTGCCAAAACGTAAAACGGTTGCTCCAGCGCGTGCAAATTACCCCCTATCGTAACCTGCTTCTCCTCCATCGCCTCCAGCAATGCAGCCTGCGTCTTGGGCGGCGTGCGATTAATCTCATCTGCCAGCAAAATATGCGTAAAAACAGGTCCCGAAATAAACCGCAACTCGCGATGCCCACCCACGCGATCCTCGTCGATAATCTCTGTACCCGTTATATCCGAAGGCATCAGATCTGGCGTAAATTGAACGCGTTTAAAATCCAGGTCCAAAATTTTCGCAATCGTACGCACCAGCAGCGTCTTCGCCAAACCCGGTGCCCCCGTCAACAAACAATGACCGCCGCTAAACAACACAATCAACAGCGACTCAATAACCTCATCCTGCCCGACGATCACCTTGCGAATCTGCTCCATCATCCGCGCTCTGCCCTCGCGCAACTTGCCTATCGCCTCAGCTTCAAATGGCGTTTCTCGTTCTTGAATAGTCTCTCCCAAAAATCACCTCAATTATTTTAATGCGTCATCGCATACACCACGATATTAATACCCATCGGATACGCCTTGGGCGCGGAAAAATTGCGGAAATACTCGTAATTCTCGCCCTCGCGTTCCCAGCCATCACCCAAATCCGTATTGTGCATCACCACGACCATCAACCGCCCATCCCGATCAAAAATGCCCTTGCAGTGCGCCTCAGAACCGTATTCGTCATAACGCCCGGCCCAGCCCTCATACGTCAAACCAGTCGTTTGCCAATCCCAGAAACTCCCCAGCCCCGGCACCTGCGGCACCTCCTTAATATCAAACACAATGTGAAACAACTCGTGATCCATAGGAATATCCACCAAAGGGAACTCATCAGGCGGCAACACCTGAGAAATCTCGTACTCCCAATTTCGCCATGCATCATCCCCCCAGAAATCATCCACGAGCAAAAAACCACCGCGCAACAAATAATCGCGCAATCCCTCCTGCTCGGACACACTCAGCGCCATCCGCCCCACTTCGAGCATATAAATAAAAGGATACTTAAACACCTCGGGATCATCGAGACGCACAACCACATGCTTAAACCGCCCGTCTTCGGTGCGATTCACATTGAGCGTTGTAATTTGAGATAACCGCAGAGAAAAATTCTCATCCGACTCGGGATAATCCACTGACCAACTGCCCCGCCGCCGCCGATATCCCCAATCATCATCGCCCGTATAATTCGAATACTCAATGCGACAAAACGTAAACGTATTCCCCGGAAAAATATCGCGTTCCATCCGCTCAATAGGGCCTCGCCGTCTGCGCCCAAACTGTGCATCGACATCCCACTCGGGCATCAAAAGCACCAACAAACACGCCAGCAAAATTCGCATTGCGAAATCTCCGTTT
>JAGWBW010000251.1:0-5351 GCA_021295695.1 Candidatus Latescibacterota bacterium | reverse complement strand
CGAGCACCTCGGCTTTTGCGGCCACAACCTCGCCCTTTTTTGCAAGAGCCTCCGCCAGATTGAGCCGATGCGCGGCGCGACCCGGTACATCCAGATAAATCAGCCGACGCCAATCGGCAATCGCCGCATCCCAGTCCGCCAGCATCTCGTGTACCTCGGCTCTTTGCGCCAGTATCTCAACCTGAAAAGGACGCACCGCCAATGCCCGCTCCAGCACCGCAAGCGCAGCCGTCCAGTCTTTATCCTCCACATAAAATTCACTCAATACCAGACAGGCTTCAGGCGCCGTCGCATCCCATTCAACAAGCTTTTTTAATGCCTTGCGGTGCCACTTTGGATCCCCACGCACCATCCCGGCATCCACCCATAGCCGCAAGGGCGCATCTTCCGCGGTATAGTCTGGATACAGAGCATGTGCTTTCAAGAAAAACCGCTCGGCCTCCACCCAGTTCTTT
This sequence comes from Candidatus Latescibacterota bacterium, assembly GCA_021295695.1. Classification (GTDB taxonomy): domain Bacteria; phylum Latescibacterota; class UBA2968; order UBA2968; family UBA2968; genus VXRD01. The sequence goes on along the minus strand of JAGWBW010000251.1, from coordinate 4,896 downwards.
GCCTCAACCGCCTCTTTTCCAGCATCTAACGCCTCGCGGAACTCCGAGTTTTTGGACAACGCCTTGAGGGGCGCACATCGATTGCCCAGATATTCCATAAACCGCTCATCCACAAGACGGGCGGAAACACCACTGGCCGAAATCAACGCCTCAACAGCCTCCATACCATCGCCAATGCGGTCGAGTGCCGTCACCAGTGCATCGTGGCCGTAGTGATTCACGTAAAAAGCCACAAACTCGCCAGATACAAAATACCCATACATCAGATGCATCGACGTTTCTGGATCCGTAAAAAACCGCCCGAGATCGCCTACAGCGGGAAACCCCTCGCCATCCACAATATGCTTAAAATTCGGACTCAGCCGCTGCCCCCACGACACATCCTTTTGCGTCTCTTCATAGACCGAAATCCCCTCCGACAACCAGCGCGGCATGCGATTGTGGGTCTTTTGCAGCGTAATCACATGCACAAACTCGTGCCACAACACCTGTTGCCAGTTCATCGTGCCGGGGGGCCGTGCCCGAGGAGAATCCATCGTGACCAACCGCCCAAAACAAATACCCAAATGCCCCGCATTGCCCGGCAGACCAACCGACCGCACCATAAACACATCGTGGTCGTCAAACACCTGCACCACCACGGGCGTGTGCAATTCAATATTGTATTTTCTCTGATAGTACAAAGCCGCTTCATTGAGCAGTTTCAACAACCCATCGGACATCACCTCGGCTTCTCGCCCAGGCAATTGCAACTTAAAAATACCGCGCGATATGGTCTCAAAACCATCGATCGCATCGGCAGCCTCGAGCAAATTATACGCCCGTACACTATATGGATCAGCCGCAAAAACCTGCTCCAACTCGCTTCGCGCCTCGGCATCTTTGCCCAACCGCAACAAATCATACGCCAACAGCAAACGCGCCTCAACATCTTTTGCATCAATTTCCAACGCACGCGCTTGAAAAGCACGCCCTTCCTCAAACCGGTATTGCCGAGACGCAATGCGCCCGGGAATGCGAAAAGCACCTGAAAAATACCCATTAAAAGCCAATGCCCGTTCCTGCATTTTTTCCATCGCCGTTGAATCGTCCAGTAAAAAAAATGCCGCCGCCTTTAGCCCCAGTGCTTTCAGGTGATTTGGATTAACAGACAAGATAGAATCCAGCACCGCAAGCGCGGCATGTACCTCATTGCGACCCAACAATTGCTCGGCTTGCAACCGCCGGACCTCCAGATGATTCGGATTGAGTGCGAAAAGTTGCGCCATCACTTCCAAAACCCGATCATCGCCCGCGTGATAATAACACCACATCAGCCCCGCCAGAGCCTCCTGATTTTCGGGATCCAACGCGAGCGCAGCGCCGTATTTTTCTGCCGCCACATCAAAAGCGCGTTTGTGTAGAGATAGCTTACCCGCCGCAATCAGCACAGACGCGCTATTGGGAAATGCCTGAGCCATCAAATTGTAAAATCGCAACAGCGATTTTGGATCTTCACCCTTTAACTCGCGCAGCCGCGCAGCCGCGAGAAAATCATCGATATCAGGGCGATATTCCGACAACAAGCGCACCTGATGCTCGGCCTTTATCAATGTCATGCCATAATCACCCATCCGACCGCGCATGCGATACAACTCAGCCAGACGCACAGTCACATCGGGCGAACTTGCCGAAAGCCCCTCCAATTGCGCGATCGCCTCGTCAACGCGCCCTGTCAACACCAGCAATTCGGCATAATCCCGTCGCGTTGACCGCGGGTGATAAGACGCCCGTTCGAGCGCTTTCACCGCCTCGGCATAATCGCCCCGCGCCCACAACGCGCGATAATCCGTCTCTTGCGCAGAAACGCTCTCCGCGCTAAGGAGGATTACAAAGATTAAAGATGTGATTTTAGAACGCATAAGAACGCTACACTTTGCATTTTAAGATTCGCATATTAATTTCGACCTTGATATCATCTGGTTTGTTCCCNNTCTCACCTATTATACGGAAAATGTCCCCCACGCACTTCGCGCCACACCGCATCGCAAGCCTCTAAGACATCCTCATCCAGACGCCCATCTGCAGCCTGAATATTGTGCGTCAGATATTCCAGCTTGCTCGCGCCCAAAATCATTAAATCGACAATCGGCTGAGACATCAGCCATTGCAAAGACAACTCAATCATTGTCTTGCCCGCAGCATGTGCAATCTGCTTCAACGCATCAAGCGCATCAAAATTGCGATCGTGCCAGAACCTGCCGTAATAATCCCGATTCAAATCGAAACGCGTGCCCGCTACGGGTTCGGTATCTCGCGTGTGTTTGCCCGTCAGCATACCGGCAGCGAGTGGATTATATACAGCCATACCAATATTCATTTCACGACTAAACGCAACGCACTCCTCATCGATACTCCGCGTAATCAAATTATAGGGTACCTGCAACACCACAGGCGGCGCCCAATTATTCACATCGCATTTCCAAAGCGCTTTCATCACCTGCCATGAAGCGAAATTTGACATCCCCACATAGATTATCTTACCCTGTTGTACCAATGTGTCAAACGCCGCCATCGTCTCTTCAAGAGGCGTATTCCAATCGGGCTTGTGCAAATAGAGAATATCCAGGCAATCGGTCTGCAGCCGCTTCAAACATGCTTCCACTCCCCGAATCACATGCCAGCGGTGCAACCCCTGATCCTTAATCTCGTCTTGTCCCACAAAATTGGCGATCTTGCTCGCCAAAATCACCCGATCGCGTTTGCCCTTGAGCGCCTTTCCCACAATCTCTTCGGACACACCATTGACATAAGTATCTGCCGTATCGATAAAATTCACACCGGCATCCAGAGCTGTATCCACCATGCGAATAGATGTAGCCTCATCGGCCTGATCGCCAAATGTCATTGCGCCCAAACATATACGCGACACGCGAATACCCGTCCCTCTCAAAATGCGATACTCCATCTCTCCTCCTAACAGTTGCTTGTGCATTCTTTTTTCTTATCTTTACTACTATCGCTATAACATAACACCGTCTCGTAACTTCGCAATCATGATCTGGCTCTTCATCTTTATTTTTATCGCATTTTGGGTCTATATGGGTATTGAACTCTACCTGTATTTTCGCAAACCCAAAAATACCGACAACTGGGACGAAATGTCCGAATGGGCGTGGCGACGCACGGTACGCAAAGCCATTGACGAAATGCTAAAGGAGAAGCGGTAGTCCGTAGATATTTCATGAATCCATTCCAAAAAACCGCCATCACCACCCTCGTTGCGATCCTCTTACTCATCGGCGTTGGTAGCCTCGTGCGCGTCTCGGGCGCGGGCCTGGGGTGTCCCGACTGGCCCCGATGCTGGGGCTGCTGGTTCCCGCCCTCGAGTATTGACGACATCGACCGGGACTATCTCGCAGAACGCGGGCTAAACATCGAAGACTTCAACCCGGTCAAAATGTGGATCGAATACATCAACCGCCTGATCGGCATGATCATCGGCCTCCTGGTCATCGCCACCTTTTTGCGCGCTATCCCATACCGGAAAACACATCCCGCCATCTTCTACGGATCGCTAATTGCCGTCTTTCTCGTCGGCTTTGAAGGCTGGCTTGGCGGGCAAGTCGTACAATCCGGTCTCAAACCCGGCATGATCACCCTGCACATGGCAGGCGCAATGGTCCTCTTATGCCTGTTGCTCTACGTCACATTTCGCGCCGTTGACATCCGCCTTCCCGCCACATTGCCCACCCCCAAATTACTCGCCCACCTCTCGGCCCTGCTCTTTATCATCGTATGTATTCAGATGCTACTCGGCACACAAGTGCGCGAAGCCATCGATCCCTACATCAAAAACAGCGAGGGCATCTCTCGCAGTGCCTGGATCGCCAATATTGGCCTTATGGATCACATCCACCGCTCCTTCACCTGGGTCGTCGTAGCCGTTGCCGCTTATCTCGTCTATATCATACGGAAAAATGTAATAGGTGGCTTGCTCAAAGTGAGCAGCTACCTCGCACTCGCACTCATTCTGTGCCAGGCAGCCACCGGCATTGCTCTGGCTTATGGCGGCCTACCCCGCGTATTTCAAGTACTCCATCTCGTGACCGCAGCCCTGCTAATCTGCGCGGTCTATACGCTTTGGCTCACACTGAGAACCATCAACACAAGGAGGTCTTCATGAAAATTTCCGTCTGGCATCGCGAACTCTCCGATTCGTATCTGCGATTTGTCACCCAACTCGGCGCTGACGCCCTCGATTTTGGGACTGATACGGACATTCCCGGCGTTGCAGAACAGGGGTATCCCGACCTGGATGAACTTCTAAAAATAAAGAAAAAGATCCAGTCCTGGGGCCTGTCGATCAACCGCGTCAGCCTGCCAAATATCACGGAAAAATTTATGGCCGATCAACCCGGCGGCGAAAAAGAACTCGAAAATACATGTACGGCACTGCGCATACTTGGCGAAGCAGGCGTGCCCATTGCCCGACAGCGATTCTGGGGCGACACATTTAACGAACTCATGTTTCGCTACCGGTCTGAACACCGCGGCGGATATCTCTCGCGCGGCGAGAGTCAGGCACTGACCAACCCCGTGCCCGAAACACCCGATTACGACGCCCTGCAAGACTGGTGGAAACACTTCTGCATCGTCTATGAACACCTCGTGCCCATAGCCGAAGAAACCGGGATTAAGCTCGCCATCCACCCCTCCGACTCTCCCAACCCAGACACCCCATTCGGCGGCCTGGGATTTCACCGCGTCATCGACGCCTTCCCCAGCGCGCAAGTGGGCTATCTCTACTGCTGTGGCACCCGCGCCGAAGCGGGTGGCTCACCGCTCGTCCTCGACGAAATCAACAACTACGGGCGCAAAGGCCGCATCTTTATGGTACACTTCCGCAATGTGCGC